>DNVL01000290.1 GCA_003507515.1 Legionella sp. | reverse complement strand
GTAAGTTTCTGACGGTAATGACACTATCATGACTTGCACAGGGTAGGCCGATGAGCAGGGCTGACAAATATTGGGAATTCACCCCATCCACCTCAGCCACGCCGCCTTTTAACTGACCCGTGACCGAAAGGGGCAGGCGACCTTCGTGCTCAACATATTGAATGCCCATCCCCAATTGACGCAATGCATTGACCAACGATTGAATGGGACGTGCGCGCATTTGCTCACCGCAATCCAGAAGGATGGGGGGCTCACTTTTATCACGCAGTCCCAATAAGGGCAGTATAAAGAGCGTGGTAATGCCTGAGTTACCGGTATTGATTTCGGTCGTAACCGACTGCAGAGGCAATCCATCGCTCGCTACTGTGAGGGTATTGTCCGTCACACTCACCTTGGCGCCCAATGCGGCACAAACGCGCATGGCCGCTTGGGTATCGTCTGAATCCAATAGATTTAGCAGCGTCGATTCACCTTTGGCCAGAAGGGCGAATAGCATCCCTCGGATGTTTTGAGACTTCGAGCTGGGTGGGCGCGCTTTCCCTTGCAAGCGCAATGTGTTCTGAATGATTAGGTTCATTAACGGCTACCTCATATTTTCTCAATACCGACATCAAAACGCGTTATTGCAAGTGTTTTTGCAAATACGCCTTTAACTTAGGCGAGATATTTTTCAATTCGTTTGAGCCGCGCGTTATTTTCGCGATACTCACCTGTAAATCGTGTGCCATCTGGCGCTGCGTTTTTTCTTGAGCGAGCAACTCTTTGACAATTAAACAACGCGTTTCCATCCCGGCTCTTTCCTCATGCGTGAATAACAAGTCAAATAATTCAGACACCAGTGTGACGTCTTCAGCGGCCACACATAACTCTAGAAAATATTGCCAACCGTGTTGATTCATAATGCTTCCTTAAAAAATAGATGACGGGTTAATTGGGTTAATGCATGTGTTGTTATATCCTCTTCCATTGCTTTTACAAACAATGAACCCACCACAACACCATCCGCAACGTGCAATACGTCTCGAACGGCGTTAGTTGTTGAAATACCAAAACCACAGACTACGGGCAAATGCACCGCAGATTTAATGCGCTTTATGTTCTCGTTAAAATCCGCAGGCAAGGTTGAGCGCACACCGGTCGTCCCTTTTTGACAGGCATAATACAAAAAGCCATGTCCATCGCGGTCAATCCGTTGAATCCGCTCAAGAGGGGTTGAAGGCGTGATGACGTAAATAGGCGCCATGTGCTGTTTCAAACAGGCTTGATGAAAAATACCCGATTCCTCAATAGGACAGTCTACGAGCAATGCTCCGTCAAGACCGGCTTCTCGCGCGTCGTCGAAAAAAGACGTATGCAATACTGACAAAATGGGATTCAAATAGCTGAATAAAATAAGCGGGACAGCGCTGCGCTTTCGAATTTCAGAGACTAACCACAAGACGTCTTTTAGCGTGGTGCCGGCTGCCAGTGCGCGCATAGCAGCGCGTTGAATGACTGGGCCATCTGCAATAGGGTCTGAAAACGGCACGCCTATTTCTAACAGGGTGACGCCGCCTTCAATCAAAGCAAGGGCTGCGTCCAATGTGCGTTGAATCCCGCCGTCTCCAGCGGTTAAATAAGCAACAAACACAGGGCCTTGTTTAAAACGATGTTCAATGCGCTCAATGCCATTCATAGCAACACCCCACTATCCATTAACTGCGGTAAATCTTTGTCACCACGCCCAGATAAATTGACGACGATTCGTTGTTCGCACGTGAGCGTAGGTGCCATCTCGATTAAATATGCCAATGCATGCGCTGATTCCAACGCGCAAATAATGCCCTCTGTGCGAGCCAATAATTGCAGCGCTTGTAACGCGTGCTCATCATTTACCGCGACATACTCAGCCCGTTTTGATGCAAACAAGTGTGCATGTTGAGGCCCCACAGCAGGGTAATCTAAACCGGCTGAAATAGACGACGTAGGGGCGATTTGACCGTGTTCGTCTTGCAGCACATACGTGTAACAGCCATGTAAAACACCCGGTGTAAGGGCTTGGAAACGGGCGGCATGCTCACCTATTTTTTTCCCATGCCCACCGGCTTCCACACCGATCAAATGCACGTGGGTATCCTCTAAAAAGGCTGAAAAAATGCCAATTGCATTGGAGCCGCCGCCTATGCATGCGATCACAACATCAGGATTTGAATCAAAAATAGCCCGGCTTTGTTTTTCACACTCCTTCCCAATAACCGATTGAAAGGTCGCCACCATCTCTGGGTAGGGGTGGGGGCCAAGGGCTGATCCTAAACAATAATACGTATGATCAAAAGACGTAGCCCAATCCCGTAGCGCTTCATTGATGGCATCTTTTAAGGTAGCAGCCCCTTGATCAACGGACACCACCGCAGCCCCCATCAATTGCATTCGGGTCACATTCGGTGCTTGACGTTTTACATCGGTACTGCCCATGTAAACGACACAATCCAATCCTAAATAGGCACAGGCCGCGGCGGTTGCAACCCCATGTTGTCCTGCCCCTGTTTCCGCAATGATCCGGGTTTTTCCCATTTGCTGGGCCAATAAACATTGTCCCAATGCGTTATTTAGTTTGTGTGCGCCTGTGTGCAGTAAATCCTCACGCTTTAAAAATATGCGAGGTCGATTCTCTGGTGGACAAATGGCCTCTGCAAATCGGGACACTTCTGTCAAGGGAGTGGGTCGGCCTGCGTAGCTTTGCAACAGGTGAGACAATGTCGACTGGAACGATGGGTCCGCTTTTATTGTCTCCCACGTGCGGGTTAATTCGTGAATGGGTGCCATTAATAATTCTGGCATGTAAACACCACCAAATTCGCTATAACGACCGGGTTGACTCGTATTCATGTTTGACTCCTGTTACAAAATTGCTGAATCAGTTGGACATCTTTTTCGCCTAACGCATTTTCAACGCCTCCCGACACATCAACGAATGCGGGCTGAAATTTGTCGATCACATGCCTCACATTGTGAGGTGTTAATCCTCCTGCAAACCCCATTCGAAAGGGGCCTGGATAATGAAATGCATCCCAATCAAAGGGCTGCCCCTTACCAGGCTCTGCGTTATCAAATAAGATATAATCGCGCTTTAGTTCACAATTACTCATTTTAGAATCCACGACTACGATTCCACTCGGCTCAACTGGCAGAACATACATGCGTTGAAAATGAGCGGGCAGTGCTCCATGATTTTTTCGCGCTACATCGCCATGCAATTGCACCACTTGAATGCGAGCGAACCCGCAAATTTCAAGCATTTCGCGCGCGGTGTGATTGACAAAAACAGCGACGGGGATGGCCCCTTCTGCAACCGCTGCTGCAGAAATGAGAACGGCTTGTTCAACACAAACCGATCGCCTGGATTGGGGGTGGAACACCATGCCAATATAATCTGCACCCGCAATGGCTGCCATGCGAGCCAACTCAGGTGTTTGAACACCACAAATTTTAACGCGTGGTTTAGGCATGCTTGCAGGCTCCAATGAACGCACCTGGTTTGTTGGATGTGACCAATGCCTCACCGATTAACACGGCATCAAATCCCGCATGATAATAGGTTTGCGCCAATTCAGGCATGAGAATGCCTGATTCAGCGACGCGAATAATGGATGGGGGAATGGAGTCGATGAGGCGTATCGCTTGTTCGGTATCGATAGCAAACGTCGTGAGATCACGATTATTAATCCCTATGATTTGAGCGCCACTCGCCAAGGCGATATCCAATTCGTTTTGACTATGCACTTCAACCAATGCTTCCAGTCCCATTCGATGGGCCGCATCCAGTATCTGCTTGGTTTTTGATCCCAAAATGGCAACAATACATAAAATGGCGTCTGCACCCGCTAATATCGATTCAGCAATTTGAATTTCATCAATAATAAAGTCCTTTCGTAAAACGGGCGTCGGTTGCCCACGCAATGCCGTTGCAACCTGTTTTAAATCGGTTAGATTTCCTGCAAAAAAAGGTTCATCTGTTAACACAGAAATCGCATGAGCACCTCCTGCAACATATGCTTGTGCTAAAGACGGCGGATCACTAATGAGCGCCAGTGTGCCTTTACTCGGTGATTTACGCTTGATTTCAGCGATAACCCCCAGTGTCGGCCCACGCAGCGCACGCGCAAAACGTTTGGCGTTTGCGTGCCTAGTCTTCCCCTGTAAAAGGTGCGCAAGCGCATGTTCTGGCTGGTCTGCAAGGAGCACTCGCAAGGCTGCTACTTCCCGTTTTTTTTGTGCAACAATCGGTTCGAGTCGATTAGTCATGAGAAAATGCGCTCCAGTTTTTTAATAGTCGTAATGCAGAACCATCGAATAGATTATCGTGGGCATGAGCCACCGATTCAGCGATGCTGGGATAACATCCATAGACATAGAGTGCAACGGCTGCATTCAAAATCAACGTGTCTGCAATCTGTCGA
>DNVL01000030.1 GCA_003507515.1 Legionella sp. | reverse complement strand
CTTGGATCGGGGTTTAATTGGGTTGGTGGGCCGCCGCGAAGAGCCGATTAATATCGACAACGCGCATGCGCACCCCGACGCGCATCACAATCCGTTGTTGGGCGAAGACCATCTCCATGCGTTTTTAGGCGTCCCCATTATTCAGCACCGAAAATTGCATGGGGTTCTCACCGTTCAACAAGGGGAAAAACAGTGTTTTGATGATGAGGGCGAAGCCTTTTTAATTACGCTTGCGGCGCAATTGGGTGGCATTATCGCACACGCAGAGGCGACCGGTGAGCTCGCGCAACTCACGCAGCCCAAATCGGCAGGCGTGCTTAAGCCAGACGCGGTACAAATTGCATTGACAGGCATTGGCAGCGTGCCGGGCGTTGCGATTGGGCGTGCGGTGGTGGTCTATCCTTTGGCTGATATTGATGCCGTTCCTCGCCATACGGTCGATGCCCCTGAAGACGAGGTCGCCATTTTTTACGATGCATTGCAGGCCGCACGCGACAATATGCATCGCTTAGGCCGTCGCATGAAGGCTTGTGTTGCAGAAAATGAGCATGCGTTGTTTGATGTGTATATGCATATTCTGGACAAAGACAGTTTGGGCGCTGAAGTGGTGCATGAAATTCGGCAAGAACGGCTGACGGCTCAAGCGGCTCTTTCTTGTATTATAAAAAAACATGTACTGCAATTTGAAGGCATGAAGGATGATTATTTGCGCGAGCGTGCGAGCGATTTTCGTGATATCGGTCGGCGAGTGCTCGCACAATTGCAGTCAACGCAGCAGGAAGAAATTGACTACCCCAAGCGTACGATTTTAATCGGCGATGAGATAACCGCAGCGGCCCTTGCCGAGGTGCCCGAAGGGCAGTTGGCGGGTATTATCTCGGTCAAAGGCTCGCATAATTCTCACGTGGCCATTTTAGCGCGTGCAATGGGTGTGCCCACCATTATGGGCGTGCGGGGTTTGAAAACAGAGCAGCTGTCACGCCGAGCCATTATTGTTGATGGTTATTATGGGCACGTGTTTATTTCGCCATCCAAAGCCTTGCTGGCTGAATACAAGCAGTTGGTGCAAGAAGAGGATGAGCTGAACCAGCGTTTGGTGAGCCTGCGGGATAAGCCGGCAGAAACCACGGATAAACATCGTGTCTCACTGCAGGTGAATACCGGACTGGCGATGGATTCTGGTTTATCCATGAGCGTGGGTGCTGAAGGGGTGGGACTCTATCGTTCGGAAGTGCCGTTTATGAGCCGGGACCGGTTTCCTTCGGAAGATGAGCAATACATCATTTACCGCCAGATCCTTAAGGCATTTGCCCCCCGATGGGTGACCATGCGTACGTTGGATATTGGTGGGGATAAAGTGCTCTCCTATTTTCCGGTTGAGGAAGACAACCCCTACTTAGGATGGCGTGGCATTCGAGTCACCCTCGATCATCCCGATGTGTTTTTGCTGCAAGTACGCGCCATGATGCGTGCAAACGAGGGGCTTAATAACCTGCGCATCATGCTGCCGATGATTACCATTTTAAGCGAAGTGGATGAAGCGGTTTATTTGATAAATCAAGCGTATGCCGAATTGCTGGAAGAAGGATGCCAAATCATTAAACCGGAGTTGGGCGTCATGATTGAAGTGCCTGCGGCTGTGTATCAGGCGCGTGAATTGGCAAAGCGAGTCGATTTTATTTCGGTGGGCAGTAACGATCTCACGCAATACCTGTTGGCGGTTGACCGCAACAATGCGCGGGTTGCAGGTCTTTATGATTCCTTGCATCCATCCATGATCCGAACACTGATCAAAGTGGTTGAAGGCGGGCACGCGGCGGGTGTCAAGGTGAGCATTTGTGGGGAAATGGCCAATGATCCACTGGCGGTGATATTACTGCTGGCCATGGGGTTTGATACACTAAGCATGAATTCGACTAGCTTGCCGCGCGTGAAATGGGTGATTCGTAACTTTTCGCTGGCGAGTGCACGCAAGATATTGGCGGATGTGCTTGAATTCGAACACCCAACGGAGATCAGACTCCATCTACAAAAGGTGTTGGAGGCACAAGGTTTGGGCGGGTTAATCCGGGCGAAAAAATCATAAAGTTTTATCTTTAAATGCACACCAGGAGGATTCATCATGTTGGTTTTTCCAGAGATTAACCCAGTGGCCTTGTCTATCGGTCCCTTACACGTGCATTGGTATGGGCTCATGTATTTGTTCGCTTTTATTAGCGCATGGCTTTTGGCCCACTGGCGCGTAAAACATTATCGATTGGATTGGACGGCTGAGCAAATCAGCGACTTGATTTTTTTTGCAGCCCTTGGTGTCATCATCGGTGGCCGATTAGGCTACATGATCTTTTACAAGACGGCCGAGTTTTTAGCGCAGCCTTGGGTTGCGCTAAAAATATGGGAGGGCGGCATGTCATTCCATGGTGGGCTGTTGGGCGTTTTCATCGCGGGGATCTTGTTTGCGCGAAAATTTAAAAAACCGTTCTGGCAAGTGGCTGACTTTGCAGTCCCCTTGGTACCATTAGGGCTTCTGGCGGGACGTGCGGGTAACTTTATCAATGGCGAGCTCTGGGGCCGTGTCACCGATGCGCCTTGGGGCATGGTGTTCCCGCGGGTGGATGCACTGCCTCGCCACCCCTCACAACTCTATGAATTGGGCTTAGAGGGAGTTGTGCTCTTCATTTGCGTTTGGTGGTATGCCGCGCGCCCGCGACCGGCCGGTTGTGTAACGGGTATTTTTTTAATGGCCTATGCGGTCTGTCGCTTCATCATCGAATGTTTCCGGGAACCAGATTCACAGCTGGGGTATCTTGCTTTTAACTGGCTAACAATGGGACAATTGCTCTCCATTCCGATGTTGCTGGTCGGATTATCTTTATGGTGGACGAGACGAAATGCAAACATACCTACAACTCATTGAGCATATTTTAGCGCACGGCATCGAAAAAGACGATCGAACGGGCACGGGCGTGCTCTCGACATTTGCCTATCAAATGCGGTTTAACTTAAATGAAGCCTTCCCGCTCGTCACCACCAAAAAATTACACGTGCGCAGTATCATCCATGAATTGTTGTGGTTCCTGCAAGGCGACACCAACATTGCCTACCTGCAGAAGCATGGCGTGTCTATATGGGATGAGTGGGCGGATGAAACGGGTGACTTAGGCCCTGTCTATGGCCGACAATGGAGAAGTTGGCCTACCGCTGATGGTCGCAATATTGATCAGCTAGCAGGTATTATCGATCAAATCAAAACCAACCCCGATTCGCGCCGGTTAATCGTGAGCGCATGGAATGTAGGCGAGCTGGATAAAATGGCCTTGTCGCCCTGCCATGCCTTTTTTCAATTTTACATCGCCAACAACCGCCTGTCCTGCCAAATGTATCAACGTTCCGCAGACGTTTTTCTAGGCGTGCCGTTTAACATCGCATCTTACGCCTTGCTGACCCACATGGTGGCACAACAATGTGATTTGGACGTGGGGGAATTCATTTGGACGGGAGGGGACTGCCATTTATACATGAATCATTTGGAGCAAGCCCGCACACAAATACAGCGAGCTCCTCTGCCACAACCTCAATTGATAATCAAACACAAGCCCGCATCCTTATTTGACTATCAATTTGAAGATTTTGAATTCACCCCATATGAATCGCATCCTCCGATCAAAGCACCCATTGCGATTTAAGCGGCATGCATAATCCAGATGATTTAATCAGGCTTTTTAATGCCTGTTTTGCGTCCAGCGAAAACACCCAATTGATTCGGGGTGATGATGAGCCAATTTATCTTCCCGCTGATGAACAAACGCCTTATCATCGGGTGGTCTTTGCGCATGGCTATTTTAGTAGCGCTCTGCATGAGTGCGCCCATTGGCTTATTGCAGGAGAGGCGCGACGTCGATGCATTGATTATGGTTATTGGTACGTGCCCGATGGGCGAACGGCTGTGCAACAAGCCCAATTTCAACAGGTTGAAGTCAAGCCACAAGCGATGGAGTGGATATTGTCTGAAGCCGCGGGTTTTCGCTTTCACTTCAGCGTTGATAATTTAAATGGTGAAAGCACGGACTCGGAATCTTTTCAATTAGCGGTGCAACAGCAAGTGTTGCAATACCAAACGCTGGGGCTTTCTATTCGAGCGGAGCGGTTTCGACAGGCGTTACGTGTGTTTTACGGTTAGGCTGAAAAGTCGGTGGTCGCGGATGGTGATGGAGAGGGTCATCTGAACAGGTCAATAAGATAAAGGCAACTGGTAGTGGGTTTAATTAACCCTACGAATTTGTCTATAGCCCGCTGTACATATGGATTTCAGCGCACTTCAATGGAATAGCCTAGCATTATATTCTTTGGGGTGATGAAATGGCTAAACGTCAACGACGGCAAGGGATCCCGACTGAATTGACAGTCGCTCAGTTCGAGGACTTTGTCTTACCTCACCTGACTGTTGGTAAATGAATCAGGACGTCCCGAGATCCACTACACACGCATTTACAGTGTTTTTCGACGATGGGAATCGGACGGTTGCATGGATGCTATTTTTGTTGGTTCTGTCCTTAAACTTCACCAAAATAATTGACTGAATACCAGCGTAATCCATGGTGATGGAACGACAACATCGGCTAAAAAAGGTGGTGATAACATTGGTTATAGTGGGCACAAACACATGAAGGGTGACAAGATTGTTGCTCTATCATCTGCGACAGAAATTGCAATGTAATTTCTCCGTTTGTTACAGCTCCTGGCAATCGGAATGAATCACCATTATTTCGAGAAGCACTGCCCTTGGTGGCGGAGATCGCCCGCGCCATAGGCATTGATTTAAAGGGAACGATTGTTAGTCTGGATGGTGTATACGATTGTAGAGCAAATCAAAAATCGATATTCAATCGGGGAATGGTACCCAATATTAATGTGAATCCACGTGGTAGAAAAAAAACAAAACGCGGTCGAAAGCCGCTATTCAATCCTGACAGTTTTGCAGAGCGTTTCCATACCATTGAACGTGTATTCGCTTGGGAAGACAAGTTCCGTCACTTGCTGATACGATTTGATCGTTTGAGTAAATTGCATTATGCCTTTAAAACACTTGCTTACACGATGATTAACCTGCGGAATTTCTGTCAAGGCTAGTTATAGTTGGGGCCATTCATTGATGTTTTGGCGGACTAACGTCAGAACTCATTTCGCCTAAAAACGCACTTTCAAATTAAGGTCAATTTTTATGGTAACTACCCTCGCGGACTTTATTCTTCTCTAGCACATTCATTTTTCTATTTTTTCCAGATGCTTTAAGTCAGAAATCCACTACCAGTTGCAAGTATAGCACAAAAAACACGCAAAGCCGCTGGTATTATTACACTTCATTGTCTATTGATTGCAGATAAGATAATGCTTCCTCGTGCAGAAAACCATTGGATGCAACGACATTTTCAGCAAAAAGAGTGCGCTCATTAGTCCAGGAAGTAAAGACTCCACCAGCCTCTTCCAGAATTGAAATCATGGGACCATTATCCCAAGGTTTCATCTCCATAGAAACAGCCACTTCAGCTCTTCCGGTAGCAATAGAGGTGTAACCAAAACAATTCCCCCAATTTCGATGCGAATCGACTTTGTCACCCAGTGTATAAGCTTTAGGGTAAGATTGCTTGCTGTTTTCGCAATAGGTAAGATCTGTAAAAAGCGTGGATTTTGATAATTCTTTTTGTTGACTCACAAAACACCGTCTTCCATTCAGAGTACAACCCAAACCCTTTCCAGCTGCAATCATTTCATTAAGGGCTGGTAAGTTAACCACGCCCAAAAGTGGCTCATCCTCATAAGTCAGGGCGATTAGAACCCCGTAAAGAGGGATCCCTCTGGCAAAAGACACTGTTCCATCAATAGGATCTATAATCCATTTAAAAGGGCTATTCGAATGAATGACGCCCCACTCCTCACCGATTACACCATGGTTAGGGTATTTTTTTTCAATTAGATGCCTNNTTATTTGTGTCTTTAGCTCGGTTTGAAAATACTTTAAAGTGAGTTTTCCAGCCAACCAGGCAAACTCCTGGGCGTTCATCAATAATGACTTTAGTTCTTTTGCTTTATTCATAACCAGTCCCTTTAATCGCCCAGAATCTCTGTTGGCAAATCCATTTCAGTCAATAGCTCAATAAAAGGATCTGGATCTAATTCCTCAACATTCACCATTTTCTTTACATCCCAAAGTCCTTTGACCACTAATAAACTAGCACCCGCTGCTGCTGTCCCGTTGACATAAGCCGAGGCATTTGTTTCAAGAGCCTTAAAA
>DNVL01000144.1 GCA_003507515.1 Legionella sp. | reverse complement strand
ACTCAATATACCAACAGCCGTATATGGTGAAACTCATGAAGCTAGATTCGAGCGGTTAAAAGCAGCAAAAAGGCTGCGGGACGCTGAAGGTACAGCAACGGAGATGAAACCAAGTGCATCTTTAGATGGGGCTTCAACAAACGCCACCCAGAAGAAACAGCCCTTCGTACTCAATATACCAACAGCCGTATATGGTGAAACTCATGAAGCTAGATTCGAGCGATTAAAAGCAGAAAAAATGCCGCGGGATGCTACACAACCGATTCCGCTTTCAGACGATGAGAGAATAGCAGGGAAGAAAATTTTAAATCGACTAAAGGAAATTCGCGCTTTTGCACTACAAAAAAAATGGAGCGAACTCGCAAAGCTTCTCACTAATGTTTTAAAAACATCAATTAACAAACAAAGTGTTGCCATTAACCTAATGGATGATTATCGTTTTCCTGTTAGTGATGTTAATCATAACGGTGACGAGGATGATATTAACGCATTGATCCCTCTTATTAATTGGTTTAGTCGCCACGGAATCGATTTAAGCAAGGAAATGCAGTTGTCTTTTCTTCGACGTAAAAAGGACAGAGATGCATTTCTCCAGCAATGTTCTCCTACGGAGAAAACTCTTGTATCCACGATTTTAGGGAGCACTAACCGGTGCTCATCCGGAGACATAGATCCCAGTGTAACAATGATTTACATTGATACACCGAACAAGGTATATACTAAAAGCGATATTCACGAATTGTTCCACATTCTTAGACGGTTAGAAATGAATGTCAGTAATGTTCACATGCGGTCCGAGACAGTGTCTGTGGGTATTTTTGAACAGGTTAGGGCTGAATTTCTAGCCAATCTGTATCCAGAAGTCCCTGACCACCAAAACGAAGAGGGCAACCAAAACGAAGAGGGCAACCAAAATCCACAACCCGCTCCACAGGGCTTATCCTTTGCAATGGCCTTAAGCTTCATGGCAGACAATCCGGTGGAAACGATAGCGGGCGCGCTGGTCATTGTAGCGGGAGTAGCGGCTTCGCTCATGTCATTAGGCGTGATTCCTGCCGGTGTTGCGTTTACTGGATGTGTGGCGATGGTGGCGAGTGCGCTGTCTGTTACGCCAGCAGCTGCGACAGGTATTGTCGGTGGGATTGCGTTGAGTGCTGCGGTGCTGACGGCTGGTGCTGGGTTATATTGTTCTATGTACCATCAGCCATCTAACGGCGGACCAAATGATGATCAACAACAGAATATAGATCCTAATATTAATCCATAGATTGATCACTATCCATTGAGTCCTGCCGGAACCACGAACGTTCCGGCAGGGCTTTTTTTTATTTATGCAACAACGCCTCGCTGCCGCACCACCTCATACAAACAAATGCCGGTCGCAACCGAGACATTCAGACTCGTCACTGTACCTAGCATGGGCAACGCAAACACACCGTCGCACCGCTCGCGCGTTAAACGCCGCATGCCGGCTCCTTCTGCACCCAAAACCAACGCAATGGATGTTTTGCAGTCCAAACCATACACCCAGTCCGTCGCGTCACCATCGGCGCCATAAATCCAAACGCCTTGCTCTTTTAACATTTCCATGGCGCGCACCAGATTGGTCACGCGAACGAGCGGCATGGATTCTGCCGCACCACACGCGACTTTGCTTACCACGGGCGTGATGCTGGCATTTTTGTCTTTTGGAATCATCACAAAATCAACGCCCGCCGCATCTGCACTGCGCAAGCACGCGCCTAAATTATGAGGATCGGTCACGCCGTCTAAAATGAGGATGAGGGCGGGTTGCTTGCTGGCTTCCAAGAGCCGACACAAATCATGTTCAACATAGTCTTGCAGTGGGCTCGCACAGGCCACAACGCCTTGGTGCACCACATCCGGAAACCTCAAATCCATTTTATGTGCCGCGTAACGCTCTACAGGAATTTGGGCTTGTTCTGCTAACACCAATAAGTCCTGCACGCGTTTATCGACTCGGTCTTGCGTTAGATAGAGCGCTTTGGTCACTCGATGGGGATTGGCGAGCAGGGCTGCTACCGCATGCACGCCGTAAACATATTGATCACTCATCCATATCCTCGTCATCGGCCAATTCAAAGTCAATTTTGCGCTCGTCCAAATCAACGCGTGCAACCAGTACCGTCATTTTATCGCCTAAGCGATACACCGTGCCGCCGCGCTCACCCACTAACCGGTGTTTGACCGCGTCAAACGAGTAATAATCATTTTTGAGCGATGTCACGTGCACCAGGCCTTCCACGTAAATGTCATCCAACTCCACAAAGATTCCAAACCCCGTGACCGCTGAAATCTTGCCGCGAAACACTTGCCCGAGTTTGTCTTGCATGTATTCGCATTTCAACCAAGACACCACTTCACGCGTGGCTTCATCCGCGCGCCGCTCAGTTGAGGAACAATGCTTGCCCAAGCGATTCATGTCCTCAGCGGAGTATGCGAATGTTTCAGGCGGGTTGTTGTCAATCAAATGCCCCACCGCTCGGTGAATCAACAAATCAGGATAACGCCTAATCGGTGAGGTAAAGTGGGTATAAGCCG
>DNVL01000063.1 GCA_003507515.1 Legionella sp. | reverse complement strand
AATCCCCAGCACCAGATCAGGAATAATAATGAGCAAAAGCAATGTGGTGTAAAAATAAGTATCTCGTGTGTTGCTCGGGTGTAGAAATAAAGACACACAGGCCAGTAATCCACTGACGGTACTGATGAGGGATGCCGTTACGCCTAAATAAATCGAATGGAGAAAGGCAGCCCAAAGGGCCTTATCTTGCATGAGTTCGGTATACCATTGCATGGAAAATCCATGCCACTGCAATGAAAAGCGCGCGTCATTGACCGAATACAAAATCAGTACAAAAATGGGAATGTACAATAATCCATACACCAGGCTTATGTAGCCTTTCTGCAGCAAAGATTTCAAGTGGCGCCCCCCTTTTGGCGTTGTCGCAATCCCCAAAAGCCGAAAACCAATAGGAGTGTTAACACGGTACTGGTTGCCGCCCCTTGGGGCCAATTGGCGGAGACTAAAAATTGATTTTGAATCATATTGCCCAATAAAATGGACCGCGCGCCGCCTAAGACATTTGGAATATAAAACAGTGTCATGGCAGGCAGCAGCACCAAGGATGAGCCAGACAAAATGCCGGTGGCGGTGTTGGGTAAAAACACATGAAAAAAGACAGACCATCGGTTGGCGCCCAGGTCTTTAGCGGCTTCAATCAATCGAAAATCAAACCGTTCCATGTTGGTAAAAATAGGCAACACCATGAAGGGAAAAAGCGTGTAAATCAACCCGCTGAGCACGGCAAAATTGGTATACAGCAATGAGAGCGGGTGATGAATGAGATGCAGTTTCAACAAAATGGCATTTAAGATGCCATTTGACTTTAAAATCGCAATGAGTGCATAGGTACGAACCAAAGAACTGGTCCAAAAGGGGATGATGATCAGCAGCAGCAGAATGGATTGATGTTTGGATTTCATTAAGAAATAGCTGAACGGGTAGGCCAGCAAAAGGCAGCATGCAGTGGTTAACATCGCTAAAAAGCATGATCGTAAAAACACATGGGCAAATTGCGGTGAAAGCAATGCGGAGTAATGGGTGAGCGTGAAAGGCAAAGACGCCAGGTGTGTTGCATCATTTGTTAAAAAACTGGTGATGAACACAAAGCTGAGTGGAATCAAACCAAACAATGCAAGCCATGCATAGATGAAATAGAATGAGAGGGGTTTACTGTTCATAGGGCAACAGCACTTCCCAGCCACTAGGCCAATGCACCCACACGGGTTCATTTAGCGAATACTCGAGGGTCTCATCGTCTTCATCAAAAAATCCAGAAGCATGAATGACTTTGCCGGATGCCAACTCGACATGAACATCAACCGTTGATCCTTTATAAATAATGCCCGCCACCCGCCCTGGAATCATACCGGTTGTGTCAGGAATTTCTGTTTCGCTCCAAACGCGTATGTCTTCGGGCCGAACAATCAAATGCACCCGCTCACCGGGTGCATAATGGCCTGTGTTTTTACAGCGATGGGGTATGGATTCGACTTCCGTCAGTAAATCGTTCCCGTCCAGTGAGTTCACGTCTATATCAAAAATATTGGCCTCTCCAATGAACGTGGCGACATGCAAGTTGTTCGGCGTTTCATAAATCGCTCTTGGCGTGCCGATTTGTTCAATGTTGCCCTGGTTGAACACGATGATGCGATCGGACATGGACAAGGCCTCTTCTTGATCGTGGGTCACGAAAATAAATGTCATGTTCAGGGTTTTTTGCAGTTGCTTCAGTTCATACTGCATGGCTTGACGCAGGCGATGATCCAGTGAGCTTAACGGTTCATCGAGGAGCAGCACCTGTGGGCGATTGATAATGGCCCGCGCAATGGCGACACGCTGTTGTTGGCCGCCGCTCAACTGTTGGATATTGCGGGCGCCAAAAGTGTCGAGCTGCACCAATCTGAGTGATTCATGCACGCGTTGCTCGATTTCAATCTGTGAAATGCGTTTGCAGCGCAAGGAAAACGCAACATTTTCAAACACAGATAAATGGGGAAACAGTGCGTAGCTTTGAAAAACCGTGTGCACATCGCGTTGTTGTGGGGGCAGGTGGTTGACGCATTGGCCATTGATAAAAATCTCGCCAGAGGATGGGTGCTCAAAGCCTGAGATCATGCGCAACAGCGTCGTTTTTCCGCATCCAGACGGGCCTAGCAACGTGAGAAATTCACCTGGCTGCACAGAAAACGAGACATCGTTTAAAATGGTGCGTGCATGATACGACTTGCACACGCCTTTGATTTCAATCAGAGGATTGGACATGTTACATGGATGCTCGTTGTTCGGGTGCTTGAAGTGAACACATTTCAGACACGCCGCCATTATTACAGATGACCAACCCCATTTCATTGACCTTGAATACGCCACCCTGCCATAAACAGCATCCTTCAATTTTTTGTAAATCCATCACGGCATGACGCGTACAATAACAAGCTGAATAATCACCATTTTTACACACATAGCGTCCCGCAGAGGAGTCGCAATACAGAATCCCGCCCATGCTGCCACAGCAATTATCGCACGAAGCCCATGCGGACGTGAACGGTATGCAAAGCAGCATAAGGCTTATCAGGATGACATGATGAAGTGAACGCATAAGTGATCTCACAGGGCTATATGGTAAAGGATAGCATAAAAAATGCTATATCGTTTCAAGAGCGACCTCTTCTACGCGCTCGATCTCCTGCAGGTCGAGTTCTACGGATTCAATGCGTTGAAAACGTTGGCTGATTTTTTTGGCAGAGGTGTTCACCTCGTTTGCATCTTGATGCGCTAAATCAATGTGTTTGGTCAGTTTGTCCATGCGCTTTTCAAACCGCTGGAAGTCATCTGCTAGCGCATGCAGGTGTTTTTGAATAAGGTGCACTTGCTTGCGTGTGGCATCATCCTTTAAAACGGCGCGCGCTGTGGTGAGCACGGCCATCAAGGTGCTAGGGGAGACCAGCCACACTTTTAAGCGCTGTGACATGGCAATCACTTCGGGGTAATTAGAGTGCACTTCTGCAAAAATGGCCTCGGCCGGAATAAACATCACGGCCCCATCGGTGGTTTCATTGGGAATGATGTATTTTTCCGCAATGTCTTTGATGTGTTTTTGTAAATCTTGGCGAAATTGTTGTTGCAACGATTTGCGTTCCACGGAGGAAGCATCGGTATTCATGAGTTTCTGATAGGTTTCCAAGGGAAATTTCGCATCAATGACAATGTTCCCAGTCGGTTCTGGCAAAAATAAAATACAATCGGCACGTTTTTGATTGCTTAAGGTGTATTGAAGGCTGTAGTGATTGCTCGGGATCATGTTGGCGATGAGCGATGCCAACTGCACCTCTCCAAAGGCGCCACGCGCACGCTTGTCCACTAAAATATCTTGCAGGCTCACCACATGGGAGGATAATTCCGTGATTTTCTTTTGCGCCTCATCAATGACCGCCAAGCGTTTCACCACGTCAATAAAGGTGGAAGATGTTTTCTCAAAGCCTTCAGTGAGTCGGTGATTGACTTGCTGGGTTAAGCTTTGCAGGTGGTTGCGTATTTCTTCTGTTAAGGATTGCAGGTGAGCGGTTAGCGAGCTCGCGTGCTGTTTGAAACTGTGATTGATTTGCTCCCGCACGTCATTCATTTGCTGTTGTACGATGTCTGAGATGAGTTGCTGGCTACTGATATGGCCTTGCGTTATTTTTTCATGGATGCTGTGTTGGCCCGTTTGATAGGCTTGTTGAATTTGCATGTGCAGTTGATGCAATTGGGTGGTCAGTGCTTGCTGAGACTTCTCGTGGTGTAAATCAGCCATGTGCTGGTGTTGTTTTTGGCGGCGTAGCACCCAAATCGTCAGTAAGCATTGCATCAGGATGGCTGCGATGGCAATGATGGATGCAATGAATACATTCTGCATGGTTAGTCGACTCGGTTGGGATAGAGCTGCCAAGTATACTGGGTTAATGGCCATTTTTTCAATGTCCTTATGTACTCATGGTCATGGTGTCTTTATTTCTATGGCTTTGTTCCTGCTGTGTCTGGCCTTCCGTTGCGCGGGCGCTAAAAAACGAGGGGTTGAGTGACGCTTGAGTGGGTGCGTTTGCCCGCCGTGGGGT
>DNVL01000068.1 GCA_003507515.1 Legionella sp. | reverse complement strand
GCTGCATGGTTACAGGCCCATGCCAAGCACTTGCCGATGCCAATGGATGAGAACAAGATGGGCCGCGCTGCCGTGGTCTTGCGGGATCTCCACAAGCAGAACCAGATCCTTCGGGAGCTGCTGAACTTGGACCGTAAAGAGCCGCATGACGCGAGATGAGAAAGCGCACTTGTCGGCTGTAGCAGCCTTAGGTTGTATGGTTTGCCGAAGGCTAGGCCACATGGATACACCCTGCCAAATCCACCACATGAGGGCTGGACAGGGATGGGGAAGGTCTAGCCACTTCCATACCATAGGACTGTGCGAGCCGCACCACACCGGCAAATACGGCGTCCACGGGCTTGGTACGAAGGGTTTTGTAAAGCATTACGGATTCACCGAGCAAGACCTCCTAGAGGATGTCCGCAAACTCCTACAAGAAACCCGGCAAAAAGAATCAATCTTCCCCAATGGGTGATAAGATTGTATTGCCTCCTAGCAGTGGCAACACCTCCTCAGGGTTGACAGCCGGGAACTAGACCGGCGCTTCGTGTCATGGAGCGAGTGCAACGTACCACATCCTCCTGTCCGCTCGGCCCCGGCGGTTTGCACGTGGGGCCACCAATACGCATGGGGATTGAGGGGCTATAGACCCGTAGGACGCGTTCCTTCTCTAAGTGCGATCTCCAGCCGTATTGGTTACGGGTTGCGACTACGCGGCCGCCAAGAAGCCACCCCGCTGAGGCGTTATGAGAACCAGACCTGACTGGTTGAAACTGCGGGATCAGGGCCAATACGCATGAAGATTGATGACACGAACCTAGGCGTGGCGTGCGATCCACAGATTCAGTCTTCAGCCGCATGGGTGCTGGATCCAAAGGATTCCCGGCAACAGTGGGGTTCGGTTGGTGTACACACCAGCACCCACCGCTTGACACATGTACTAGATCTAGTACATACTACATCTAGTAGTTGAGGTTAATTCACACAACCTGTACACTTGTAACCGTCTGAGAGAAAGATCAGGCCACCTTTGGAAGGGGTGATAGCATAACGGCACAGTCCCATTACGCATGGGTTTCGGTTGTCTAGGGTTTAGTCGTTATGCGCCCACTTCCATCGAAACCTGAAACCCAGCCGTAACGGGGTTTTTTTATTTTTAGACCGTACTCCGCACGATAGCAAGGCCGTAACCTCGGTGCGCGGAAGAAAAGGGTACAGGTAAGGGGCTGAAGTAAGGTCACCCGGTGCAAATCCGAAACAATCCTGCGGCTGGCAGCACTCTCAAGCCGAGGGCGTACGGCATACCCGTAGCATGAGAGTCCGGCATAGACCGGGGGTGATGCCTAGCTTGTCTCATACCTTATGGGGTAGGGGGCAGTCTGGGTGATAAATATAAAATATAACTTGGAGAGGATATGGATTACGACACTTTTGTGCGCGCAAAAAGGCGATCTGAGGTTGCAACAGGGCATCAGCCTGGTAACTTAAATGAGCATTTAAAAGATTTTCAGCACGCAATAGTATCTTGGGCGACCAGGCGAGGCCGTGCTGCCATTTTTGCGGACACAGGGCTTGGCAAAACCATCATGCAGCTATCTTGGGCTGATGAGGTTGCATCTCACACTAAAGGCAAAGTGTTAATTTTGGCCCCGCTTGCGGTGTCTGAACAAACAATTGCAGAAGGATTTAAATTTGGGATAGAAGTAAATAGAGTCCCGCACGGAGAAGATATATCCGATAGCGGTATTTGGATAACAAACTATGAGCGTGTTGATGCGATTGATTTTTCCGAATTGAGCGCATTGATACTAGATGAATCCAGTATTTTGAAATCTCATGATGGAAAAACCAGGTCAAAAATTATTTCTTTAGCGCAAGGAATACCATATCGATTAAGTTGTACAGCAACTCCATCGCCTAATGATTTTGAAGAACTTGGGAATCAATGCGAGTTTTTAGGCGTTATGACTCGAACGGAAATGCTTGCAACCTATTTTGTTAACGATACTGGCGATACAGGAACTTGGAGGCTAAAAGGATGGGGTGCATCTAAATTTTGGGAATGGATGGGGTCGTGGGCTGTTGTCATCAGAAGCCCGTCAGATATTGGATTTGATGCGTCAGAATATGTTTTGCCTCAACCAGAGTACATTGAACACATTGTAGAAACAGAAGTAATAATTGATGAATTGTTTGCTAGACCCGCAATGGGATTAGCGGAGAGAAGAAAGGCTCAAAGAGATAGCATAAATGACAGATGCAAGGCTTTATCTGAAGTGGTAAATAAGGAATCTGATGAGCCGTGGTTGATTTGGTGTCATTTAAATGATGAAGCAGAATTGCTGCAAAGTTTAATTGCTGGCAGCGTTAACGTTCAAGGTTCTGATAGCGCTGAAATTAAGTCAAAGCATATGCTTGATTTTACTAATGGAAAACTGCGCGTTTTAATATCAAAGCCAAAAATATGCGGATTTGGCATGAATTGGCAACATTGCGCTCGCATGGCATTTGTTGGGCTTGATGATTCTTTTGAGAAGTTTTATCAAGCGGTTCGTAGATGCTATCGATTTGGACAAAAAAGAAATGTTCAAGTGCATTTATTTACCGCAGAAAACGAAGGCCAGATTTTAGTTAACTTAAAACGCAAAGAAACCCAACATCACGAAATGAGCGCAAACATGATTGAACATATGAAAGACATAATGAACAAAGAATTAGCTGGACAAGAAAATATTGTAGAAGAATATAAAGAAGATGTTTATTCTGGAGATGGTTTTGACGTTTATCTTGGCGACTGTGTAAAGTGGTCAAAGAGAATAGATGACAATACTATTGATTACTCAGTTTTTAGTCCGCCATTTGCTGACTTGTTTGTTTATTCAAACAGCGATCATGATATGGGCAATTGCAAGAATGATGAGGAGTTTGTAAATCAATTAAAGTTTTTGATAAAAGAATTGTTTAGAGTTTTAAAGCCAGGCCGCAATGTTTCTTTTCATTGTATGAATTTGCCAACTACAAAAATGAGACAAGGGTTTATTGGGTTGCGTGATTTTCGCGGTGATTTAATAAGGGCATTTCAAGACGCTGGCTTTATTTATCATTCTGAAGTGTGTATTTGGAAAGACCCGGTAGTGGCGATGCAGCGCACTAAGGCATTGGGGCTTTTGCATAAAACAATTAGGGAAAATTCCACCATGAGCAGAATGGGACTTCCTGATTATGTTGT
>DNVL01000060.1 GCA_003507515.1 Legionella sp. | reverse complement strand
GCAACACAGACTCTCCTTGTGCCTGCTCTACCTGGCCTTTTATCCCACGATCATTAACACGACCATAGCCCAACTGGGCACCGTCATCGCTTTCTTTATTGTGATGGGGTATTACTTTTACACGAAAAAAAGAGATGTGCTTGCCGGTGTGATGTGGGGGATCATTATTGCCATGAAATTCTTCCCTGGATTGCTGTTCTTTTATACCGTGAAACAACGCCGTTATCGGGTGATGGCAATCATGGCCCTCACCCTACTGGTGCTCAGTATAATGCCAGGACTTGTGTATGGCGTTAAGATTTATTCCCATTATTTTAGGATGTTATCCCACCTCGCCTGGTATGGCGACAATTGGAATGCCTCTATCAATGGCTTTGTATTTCGAGTGTTGACGAATATCCACAGTACACCTGCTGACTTTTTTCGAGTCAAATGCCTGTATACAGTGCTTTTCATAGTCAGCATGGTTTGGTTCTTAAAGAAACTCTATTCAAGCACCGCGCCACCAGACAAAAATCATCAAGCCTTCTGCCTCACGTTGGTGATGATGTTGCTGATGAGCCCATTCGGTTGGATGTATTATTTTCCACTGCTCATTCTACCACTGTGTTTAACCTGGTCCGAGGCAAGCGCTGCACATGCCGATAAAAAAACAATATTTATTTGGGTTATCTGCCTGTTTTTGATCACTTTCCCCAATAATTATGTGCGCGTGAATCACATGCACACGCTTTTTGAAAAGCTGACCCGGCATTCCTTTTATTTTTATGGTTTATGCTTGCTGACCTATCTGCTGGCACGTCAAATGGGCGGGGTTAAAGGAAGAACCACAAACCCGTCTCATGCATCAGACCCTCTAATATTGCCCATCCAAATCATTCTCGGATTCGGATTGCTCGTTCTCAGCATACATTTAATATTATGCTTCGGCTCAACGTCAACCACACTGAACACCTAAACCAAGCCCGGTTTATCTCGCCGCCGGAAGGCTTTTGCAATTGGGATCGCGCGAGTACGCATCCAGAATATCATTGACAAATTGATCAATCACACTGACCCGCCCTTCTTCCTCAATCAAGCCCACTTCTTCTTTTAAGCGATTGAGTCGCTCTGAAATTTCTTTCGTGACCGAACCATTTGGAAACAAAGCCGCGAGGAATCGCCTTGCTTCTGATGGGCCGATATGACGATACAGTTGGTTGCGTACACTGGCATCGACAGGTGTCGTACTAAACGCCCATAATTCAATAGGCCCTAAGGTGAGCGTTAATAACTGCACGCTCCAACCGGTCTTGATGGCAAATTGAGCCAAGAATGTCGCCCCACCTTCGCGAGGCCCATGTACACGGGTTCTCAAAGCCACTTTTGCCGTTTCAGACAAGCCAAAGATAGAACATGTTTTTTCAATGGCTTGTGTCGGGCCTGCATCCATGATATAAATAGATGTTGCAAAATCAATCATGATGGCATCAAAATCATCCAATGACTGGGACAACAATGAAATTTGTACGTTCCACTTGCGGCCCTCGCGCATGTCAATGATCACCTGATCACGAACAGCGGTTGACTTGGATGTCCGATGAAACTCATCATAAACGATCCGCTTTGGATCATCCCGAATCTCTCGAATACGCTCAGTATGGTATAGTTTGTATTGATCAGGCACATTGTTCATGCCTTCTTCGGTTAAATAATAATGGCGTGCCAACACGTAGCGAGCCAGCATGTACATCACGGCCGTTTGCCGGTCTGCCGCATCTCCCCCGCTTTTAGCCACTTCATCCAAGTCCAATGAAACAACACGGGCATCACCAATATCAAAGGCAGTCACCCGGGACAAAATAGGATACTCCCGCACGGCACCTGAAATCATCCGTGAAAAGGCATTGATCAATGATTCGCCAGTCGGTGCCGTCACTTTTTCATACAAGTCTTCAATTGAAGAGGTTCGGCAAATGGATGCAGCATCGGCCAGCAATGGCATGGCATATCGTTGGGCCAGCAGTGCTTCATGAACAAATCCTGCCGAAAACAGCGAGTCTGTCACTTCCCACCAGGTCGATTTGGAGTCACGAACAAACCCAATTTCCTCCAATATGCTGTCAATAAATTCTTCAATCCCTGGATCATAAGGCGTGGGCTTATACTCATCCGTTAAGCTTTTATACAGCTCATCGACTACCATTCCCGCTAAATCGGGCATTCCATCATACGGTTTTGCAGCGCCCAAGGGTGTTGTGAGCAATGTCAGAAAATTCACTAAAAACGAACGCTCGGATGCGGTAGGATAACGACAACCCAATTGGGTATCGAAAGGGTTTATCGAGAACTCAGGCACCATTTTCAATCGGTAATAAGCCACCAAATGTCGACTAGAAACAGGCAGCGCTTCCTTCAAAAGCGAAATTAAACCGCTACTGGAGGGACCAATATCAATAATGGCAATGCGGGGCAGCCGTGTCAGCCCCGCAGACAGACAAAGGGCTAAATTTTGCGCACTGGACAATACCGACTTTCCCGATCCCGGACGCGCATACACCAGGTCAATCCAGGTTGTTTGCTGACTAGAACCCGGTTGAAACGGCCAAACTTTCCCATCGGGTGAACGAAACAACAACGCGCCTGTTTTCCAGGGTGAAGCAGGACGTGTAATGGGCAACATGGAAATCACATCTGAAAGAGGGGCGACCGAAGGCACCGCGGGGCTTTCAGTTGTTGCACCCAACATACTCGAGACAAAGCCTGCAAACGGGTCGCCACAAATTTCTGATACATCGGTCGATCCCCACCCTTGAATCGCCTTCACGAGTTCAGAACTTCGCCGGCGTAACAGAGAAAGGTCACCTTCAGGAGCCCAGGTAGTGGCTATCACACGCAAACGCACAACCGACTCATCAGTATTCACGTTGATGTATTTTAACAAGTTATTTGCATCACTAATCAACCGGTTATTCGCGGATGAGAAGCTCAAAATAGACGCCAGTAACCCCTTAAATTTAATGGTGTTTAACCCTTCGCTCTCAATGAAGAAAGACATGCGCCAAGGAATATGGGTTGGCAAAATACGAACAAACAACGACACAAAGGGACGGACTTCTTTCGGAAACAGATCAATATAGGTAGAAGAGTAGATTCGATTGCCCACAAGAACCGTCCGCCTATCCAGCAGTACTGCATCGGATGGAAGTGCTTGCTTTGCCAGTGATGGCCACAGCAAATCAGACACATCGCCTTCAAAATTATTCACTTCACGAACCGGTATTCGATCGCCAGGCAATGTGGCGCGCCAATCGTCTGCCGTGCAATCCGGATCGGCCGTCATGCGTATCGCATGCATCGCATCATGCACTTCCAATTCTTTCGCCATGATATTTAGAATATCTAAATCATTTAGAATCGAACGCACATACGCACTGTGTGTATCTCGCAATTCAGGGACAGCGGCATAGATAGCTTGCGTATTTCTAAAGGGTGGTAATTTTAGCTCCCTGACCATTTTTAGCTTGGCCTTATGGGCTGCACTCAACTGATCCGGCGGTAAATTGAAGGGTCTTGTGATTAAAACGAAATAAACCTTCTCATCGGCACAATACCTTGACAAATAATCGACACGCTCTTTGAATAAATCATCCAAGGCTAGACCAAGCCGACGCTCTGTGGCTTCAGCTGGCGCAAAAATATCTTGGATCGATTTTTTTATGTTTTGTTTGTCATGACTAAAATAGACCTGCAGTGCATGGCCTGGCCGCCCCATAGCGGGCTGAAACGCGTTGGTTAAGCCCTCTGCCAAGCGTGTAAATTCTTCAACGCCTGCAATGGCCAAAATGCCTTGAATTTCCAAAATGGAGACTAGCGAGCCATCGTGATTCACCAATACGGTCGGGCTATCCGCCGTTTCAAGATCGCAATACGATTCCGTCGTCTGCTTTAACGACGTACCAAGCCATGCAAAAAAAACATCTACTGTTTCAAAAAAAGACT
>DNVL01000058.1 GCA_003507515.1 Legionella sp. | reverse complement strand
AACTCCCTTTTAAGCATTGATTTATCTATTTTTTTTGATCCCGCTGTTCGGGAAAGAGTTCCATTAGATGATTTTTTTATTTCATTAGCGAAGCATAAGGACTATAGTATTCCTTTGAATCTTATTTTAAAAAAAATATTATGGGATGTTCCTGGAGAGAGGCATTTTAGAATAACACAAGCTTATAATGACGCGATGAGGGATAATCATAATAACATCATGGCTTTCCTAGAAAAACTCTATCCTGAATATCTTAGATGTGACTTGCGGTTAAAAGCTTCTGATTTCCAAACGTTAGATTTTTCTGACAGCGAAGAGATAGAAGCTCGTAATGATTCAAACCATCCTGGTTAACCCAGCGAAACCGCTTGATCCATCGCCCACACAATTTGTAAACCGACTAACTGTGCATGGACTTTACCCGTCGCATTAATATTAAAAGTAGACGTTGAACCTATTGCTTGGGTTTTATTAATATTTACATCATTCAAGGCAAATAAATACGTATACCCAGCATCAAGACCAATATTAGGCCGGATTTGATAGTGCGTGCCAATCGACAATGCCCAGCGGTTAGCGTCCGGCAAACGAACATCGCGCTCTGCCAAAACAGTAGGTGTTTGATCATAACCGCCACCGAAACGCATCATCCATTGATCATTGACATGATAATTGGCGCCTAACGCGATACGCCACGTATCACGATAGTCTTCAATTGCCGTTGAGTTCACCAAACCTTGTGTCGTTGCTCGGTCATCTGTTCCAGGTAAAATAGCGGCAACGTTATTTAATTGAATTTCTTTAAATGAACTCCAACCGGTGTACACCAAAGATCCCAAAAAGGCCCATTTTTTATTCAGATCTTGATAAGCGCTCAACGTGACCACATCCGGTAATGCAACATTATTACTCTGTAATATATCACTGCTATAGACCATGCTTGGAACATCGATATTACCAAAATCAGGATTGGCTAAACGTCCTGTGAGCGTACTTGTACCATAAAAGGTATGCGTTACTTTTGACTGATAATTTAAACCCACGCGAGTATGATCATCGTTATATCTGCCCATCACTCCTGTATGAAATCCAATACCGAAAGAATTTCCGGTATTATCTGTAGNNGCACCAAATGACTCAAGTTCCTGTAAGTATGCAGGAGAACCCAGTACACTATTAAATTTAACACGCGCCCATTGCAAATCGAGCCCTAGCCCGACAGAAACATGGTCTGTTAATTTGCCTGCAATTTCTGGAGATACATTCATGGTTAATAATTGCGTATAAGTGGCTGCATATCGTAGGGGTGAGCTTTTGTCCCAATGGGTTGATAAGCCAAAGGGAGACACCACACTCAAGCCAAAGGCGGCTCTCTCGCCTAATGGGAGGGCATAATGCAACGCGGGCACAAACGCATTCTCAGCGCCCTCTAATCCGCTAAAGGTTTGAACGTAAGGCAAGTCAATCGGCATGGTTGAATAGGTGCTCGTACCTGTTAATTTGGTGCTAGGCAGCACGCCCACGCCACTCAAAACCCCTTCTTGTTTTTTTATGCGAACTAAACCCGCTGGATTGTACCAGCCTGTTGTTGCATCAACGGCCTCTGCGGCTACACCGGCTGCATAATTACCAACAGCGGACGCACTGCCTTCGGTATACAACGAAAAGCCACCCGCTTGTGCGCTCTGAATGCCCATCAAAGCCAACACCGTACTGCCCACTACAGATTTTACCGGTTTTCGCATCTTTTTCACGCAGCTCTCCATATTCCCGTCAAGCAAAAGTAGTGATAATAAAGCAAAGGATGATGAAGTCAAATGGTTAAAAACAACGGAACATATTTTCTCTGGATTATGCTGTGCAAAATAATCTGGCGAAGTACAGACGATTTGCGATGCGCAAGTATTATGATATGGTTTAAACTCGATTCCGCAGTTTTAGGTGATTGATGGCGGGGGTTTACAATAAGGATATATTACTATGCCTATTTTTTTAGAAGCCATGACCCGATTAAATACTGCCTCTGGACTACAGAAATTTTTTTTTTCCTGTAGCATTGCAGGAAGGGTTGGTAGGATGGGATGAGGACGCGGCGCCAACGGCAGAACAGCAGTCAACGTTTATTCATTTGTTTATAATCTATCGACAGAGAGGGCTCATTTCTTATAAATGGCTTCCCGCGCTTCGTCAATTTAATGTCGACGTGAAAAGGGCGCTTGTTGATGAATACGAGATTAAACAATACGAGCTGATACAGATCGTATCAAATGATTTCCAGCCTGTCCGTCAGACGGATTCTGAGCAGCGCATGGTGGCATCTTATCTTCTCTTCAAAGCGGGTATCCTGACCGCAACGAATCGAGAAACCATTCAAGCACAGCCTGCATCGTATTTTTTTGCAAGAAGCCTCTATTTATTAGCCGTTGCGCGATTGCTCGATCAAAATAGCTTTGATTATATAGCCGGCCATGCCAATATTGCTGATCTCACCCAAGCCATCATGGCAATGAAACAGACTGAATTACTGAATAGGCCGAATCTCATCAGCCTGATGCGCCGTTATAAAGATGGATTGGGTTATGTGTTAAGGCGATTCGTACTATTTCAATTCCAACTCCAATTCCTTGATCAAGATCATTTTTTGCTGCTCCTTTCTTTTTCTCCGCAATCGATATTGGGAATGGCGACTGACTTAGACACGCTCGCTCAGTTAAACCTGCTCATGCCGATTCATTGTGATAAACTGTACAGAGTCGCTCATATGGTTTCTTATGATAGTAAATCGACCGTCATTCGTGCGCTCCATCAGAGGGGTGTGCTGACGTCAGGCATGCTCTTGCTCCTTCTGGATGCACGCAACGCGTCTGAACCTCTCATGAGTATTCTTAACATGTTACCTAGGCGAGCGCGGGTGGGGGATTTCTTCGTCGCACTTTTAACAGCGCATGCAGGCGAGGATGTAGCGGCCTTGTTGTATCACCTGCCTTCCAGTTGTGTGCCGAACACGGTCAGTCTTAAGGCGTTTATTGGTCAATCGAAAGAAAACCGGACGTATTGTATGCCGATTATCG
>DNVL01000097.1 GCA_003507515.1 Legionella sp. | reverse complement strand
CACGCTTTGTGTTTGTATCTCCGCTCTATTATTTCAAGGATGCAGTATGAATCAGATCAAAGCTTATGAAAAAAATCAACCACCATTGAATATGGAAGAGTATTTTGCCGGCCCTGTCAGAGGCTATGGACTAATACAGAAATACACAGGCGGTGTTCGCCGACGATTTACGGTTGATATGCATGGTCAATGGACAGGCAATCAAGGCACCTTAGATGAAGATTTTGTTTACGATAATGGGGAAAAACAGCATCGCCAATGGAGGTTAACCCGAACCGATGCGCATCATTTTACTGCAGTGGCTGATGATGTCACAGGGATTACGCACGGAGAACAATATGGCAATGCCATTCATATGGTCTATGTGCTTCAAATTCCATACAACGGCAGCACAATGAATGTGACGATGGATGATTGGTTATACCGTGTGAATGACCAGGTGGTATTAAATAATGCCGTCATGAAGAAGTTTGGTATTCCAATCGGCCGAATCACCGCCAGTTTTTTTAAGGAGTAGTCGATTTGAGACTGCGTTCTTGGTTTTTTGCCTTATGGGCATGGTTTGATAGCGATGCGGGTGAAAAAAAGCTCGAATCGAACCGTTTTACCCTCTGGCGGGCAATTCCCTTTATTTTGGTGCATTTAGGATGTTTTGGAGTGTTTTGGGTCGGTGTTAGCAAGGCTGCTGCGTTGAGTGCTGTAGGGTTGTATTGTCTTCGCATGTTTTGTATCACAGGGTTTTATCATCGCTATTTTTCGCATAAAACCTTTAAAATGAATCGCTTTTGGCAATTTATTTTTGCGTTTTTGGGTGCTACTGCCGGACAGCGTGGGCCTTTATGGTGGGCGAGTCATCATCGATACCATCATCAACATGCCGATACAGAACAAGATCACCATTCACCTCATCATGGTGGATTCATTTGGAGCCATATTGGATGGTTTTTTGCTTCAAATGCCTACAGCACCAACTATAAAGCCGTGTCGGATTTGACTAAATTTCAAGAACTTCGGTGGTTAAATCGTTATGATGTTGTCGCACCGTTATTGCTGATCATCAGTTTGTACGGGTTAGGTGAGTACTGGCATTATGATGCGCCTGAGTTGCATACGTCAGGTCTGCAGTTGGTTGTTTGGGGATTTTTTATTTCAACGGTGTGTGTATTCCATGCCACTAGCAGCATCAATTCTCTCTCGCATCAATGGGGTTCACGGGCTTTTGATACGCCTGACGAAAGCCGTAATAACCTTTGGCTTGCTCTCATTACGCTGGGTGAGGGATGGCATAATAACCATCATTTTTATTCTAACGCTGTCCGCCAAGGGTTTCGCTGGTGGCAAATCGACTTAACCTTTTATATGCTTTGGGCTTTATCAAAAATCGGTATTATTCACGAATTACGACCGGTGGATATGAAGCGAGGAAAAATACGATGAAAACCCATGTCTGGATTACCGGAGCATCTTCAGGGATTGGTAAAGCCGTAGCACTTGAAATGGCAGCACGCGGATATAAATTAATTATTTCAGGCCGCAACGTGGATGCATTAAAACAATTGGCGGATCAAACAGGGGCCTATGTACTGCCGTTTGATGTCACCGACAGGCAGGCAAATCTGAATGCAGCGCAAGACTTAAAACAACGGTTTGGGTGCATTGATATTGTTTTTTTAAATGCGGGTCATTGTGAGTATGTTGATGTGGATGCGTTTAAGAGCGACGTTTTTGAGCGCATGATTAAAACCAATTTTTTAAGCATGGTCTACGGTGTTGAAGCAGCCCTTCCTTTATTAAAAGCCTCTAAAAAACCACAGTTGGTTGGTATGAGCAGTGCCGTAGCTTTTCTAGGTCTTCCCCGCTCCGAAGCCTATGGCGCCAGTAAAGCCGCCATTCGTAATTTTTTACAAGGCTTGGGCATCTCTCTATCGCGGGAAAAAATAACGGTGTCGATTGTCTATCCTGGGTTTGTCAAAACGCCGTTAACCGATAAAAATGATTTCTCTATGCCCATGCTCATTACTTCTGAACAAGCAGCAAAAAAAATAACCGACGGAATAGAAAAGAAAAAATCAGATATTTACGTTCCCGTTTTTTTTGTGCAACTCACCCGATTACTGAGTATACTACCCAGTAAAATAAGTCACTATCTTCTAAGAAAAATCTTAAGGTAAGCATGCGTATTGCAATCATTGGCAGTGGTATTTCCGGGTTAACGAGTGCTTATTACCTTCAAAAACAAGGTCATGACGTATTTGTATTTGAAGCATCGGATTATATTGGGGGGCATACCCATACCATCGATGTATCACGAGCCGATCAACACTATGCTATTGATACGGGTTTTATTGTATTTAATCATCAGACTTACCCAAATTTCACGCATCTGTTGAATGAATTACACGTTGATACTCAAAACACAGACATGAGTTTTAGCGTTTACGATCCCAAACTGAATTTTCAATATTCAGGAGGCTCTTTGAACGGGTTGTTTGCTGACCGCAGAAACTTATTTAATCCTAAATTTTACCGTCTGCTGGGTGAAATCCATCGGTTTCATCGTTTGGCAAAAAGCGTATTGGCGTCTAACAACACGACCAGCACCTTACAACAGTTTCTTAAACAACATCAATTTCACACCGATTTAGGCGAATTGTATTTATACCCATTGATTTCAGCGCTCTGGTCTTCACCTAGTGATGTTATCGGTGCCATGCCGATTTATTTTGTTTCCAAATTTTTTGAAAATCATGCCTTGTTGAAGATGCTGCCTGATATTTCTTGGAAAGTGGTTACACACGGTTCTGCAAGCTATATTTCTCCTTTAATTCATTCATTTAAAGAACAGGTCTATGTTAATACGGCTGTTGTGAATCTGCGTCGAGACGAAAAGGGGTTTCGTTTATTTCATGAGACGGGCCCGATAGGTCAGTTTGATGCCGTAGTGGTCGCGACTCACAGTGACCAAGCATTGCGATTACTGGACGCACCGACCGCCTTGGAAGTGGAGATTCTCTCGTCATTTTCTTATGAGGATAATGATGTCATCCTGCACCAAGATGAAACCTTAATGCCATCGTCTAGCAGGGCATGGGCTAGTTGGAACTATAGGCTTTCCCAGGAACATCATTCGCATGCCGTATTAACGTACAACATGAATAAATTGCAAAGCATTCCTGCTTCGGTTCCGTTTTTTGTCTCGCTGAATGCCGCTCATTTAATTCATCCTGAAACAGTCATTCAGCGCTTTTCCTATAGTCACCCACAATACACGCTGGCCAGTCTTGCCGCTCAATCACGACAACAAGAACTGAATGCCCAATCAGGCATTTATTTTTGCGGGGCTTATTGGGGGTTTGGTTTTCATGAAGATGGGGTCAACAGTGCCTTAGCTGTGTGCCGACAATTAGCAGAACACCATGAATAGCGGGATTTATACCGGTCTTGTGACTCACAAACGCTATAGCCCTCTTCATCACCAATTTAATTATCACGTCTTTATGATGTACTTGGATCTGGATGAACTAGGCGACCTATTCAAATCTCAGTGGTTTTGGTCGGTAGAAAAAAATAATATCGCCTCCTTTCGCCGTATAGATCATTTAGGAAACCCGAACGTATCCCTAAAACAATCAGTGGTTGATTTAGTGTATGATCGTGTCGGTTTTTCCCTTGAGGGCCCGGTGTGTCTTCTGACGCATTTACGTCA
>DNVL01000066.1 GCA_003507515.1 Legionella sp. | reverse complement strand
ATCTGTGTCGTGACACGGCTTTATGAGGAGCACAATCTGCAGCGCGAGTTTCTCGTGACCCAGTTGGCCGTTCAGTCAGCCCTTTGCATTCGCCAATTTACGGGCATGTTTGCTGAATTAAAAATAATCTCTGCGGCTCTCTTCTCGCAGGATATCACCCCTGAAGAACGCGGGGTATTGATTGCTGCGAAAGCTGAAATATTAAGCGCATTAGCACGGCAGATGGTGGATTCTCAGCGATGCCGCGATGAATTAAAAAGACAGTCAGTCTTGTCTTTTGGGTCGCTCGTGCTGTGTGGGCTTAAAAATGGAGTAGAAGCCTTTGGTGTCATTGCCAGCCTGATGTTTGCGGTGGCTTCCATTTATGCGATGACGATGACGGCCTATCCTCCTTTTTTACTGTCTTTCTTTATCGCGTCGGGCATGGCTTGTCTGATACTTTATGTGGCTGATGCCTTGTTGAGCCATGTTGAGCATTGGAATGAGATGATGGCTGCGGATGAGCAGATGCCCGTAGGCTCTATGGTTGAGCACGTCCAAACACTAACCAATGCAATAGGCGAGATAAAGGAGCGATTAGATCAAGAGGTTGTTGAGGAACAAATCAATACGACTTCCGAGACTATCCTTGCACAAATGCGTGTTATTCCATCACGCCAATATTTTTATCAATACTGGTTTGAGGTGCCTCGGCTGCTTTGTTCAGGTGTGGGCAAAGGGATTCGAATCGTGGACTCTATCCTTGTTTCGTGGCAAGCGTTAGGCGATGATGGCCATTATCATGACACGGACAACATGACGTTTATCGCCAAGGTGAGTGCCGTTATCGTGTCGATTGTGTTTGCCTTAAGAGGGTTTGCAAATGCCAGTGATAAGAACATGAAGCAAAATGGAAGAGATGACAGGGGATGCCGTGGAGAAAATATTGCGCGTAGCGATTCGGACCCACAATCCCCGTCAGGGAGGCCACCGCGTACGCCATCTCCGTCTTCTCTCCCCGGCGCGTGGCTTCCGTTCTTTCAGCAAAACACGCCCACCATGCCGCCAGCCATGAGAAGTGTGCACACGCTCACGAATTTGACAACATTTACTTAGCGCAGGTACAACTCAAAGGTTCGTTGATAACGCTGAACGCCCAGTTCTGAATAATTTCGCCGACCATATTCCCTGTCTTTTTGTCATTGCATTCGACCGTTCGTTTCAATTTCAACAATATTTCGGTTGCGCTCGTTACCAAACGTTTTCATAAACCGTTTGAATGGCGACAGCTTCAAGATCAATGTCGTGATATTTTATTGCTTTTTCACGACCGGCATTGCCCATTATGTTAGCTTTTTCAGGGTTAGCTAGAAAAGGTTCAATGGCATTAATTAAAGCGTCTAGATCATTGAGTTGAACGAGTATTCCCGTCATATTATCTTCAACAAGCTTAGGAGCTGCACCTGTTTTTGTAGCGACTACTGCGGTACCTGAGGCCATGGCTTCAAGTGGTGTTAGCCCAAACCCTTCCCATCGCATGGGTGCTACATAAAGGCTCATGCGACGAAACCAAAGTGGCATTTTATCAGTAGGTTGTTCGCCTAAGAAAATAATGCGTTTTTCTAAACCCGCGTCAATAATATGTTTTTTAAGATGGGAAGCAAAACGTTGATGTTCTGTTGCAACAAGGCCTGTTATTATCGCAGTAGCATCAGGGTATTTTGGCAATAATTTAATCATCGCTTCCACGAAAAGATCGGAACCTTTTTCAGGGCGAATCCGACCAAAAGCACCGATGCCAAAAGAGCCTGGCAACCCTGTTTCATGCCAGGCAGAGCGTTTGTCATCAGCAGGATGAAATCGTTTTGTATCAACACCATGATGAATAACGGTCGAAGATACTTCTACATACGCTTGAGCGGCTTCAGAAGTTGCAATAACAGCGTCCATTTTTTGTAGAAACCAGCGAGTGAGTTTGGACTGTTTTCGTTGTCCTGCCCACGTGAATACCATTTTCCATGGTTGACGTAATATATATTTTAGAAATAATCCGATGATGATTTCATTATTGCGCCGTGCGTGCCAAATTCGATGGGATTTATTCAGTGGTTTTGACCAGCCATGCTTTAAAATTTGATAAAAGGATATTTTTGGAATTTCTGGTGGCATAAAAGGACCCAATGCAGCAATGGGAATACGTTTTTTCTGATAGGGCAAAAGAGCGATAATCGTTGAAGTTACACCAGAGTAATGCCAATGAAGGCTTGGAGCCACAACTAAAATGTCGCGAAGATCGACACTGTTTTTTAAGGTTGCCATTGCTGCTACATCGTTTAAAATGTCCATGGTGTTTTTAATCGTTATGCAAATAGTGACTGAATAATAACACACCTTAAGGGCCTCTCACGATCCATATCCTGCATTAGGCAATGATTGTGTTACGATGAGACAGCTTAAGTGTGGACTGGAGAAGAAATGAAGCCTGTGTTATCCATTTTATTGATTTGCTGCGCATGGGGTGTTTATGCCGAAGAAATATTTCCGCCGCATTGCACACCATTCGTAGTCGAAACGGAGCTCGTCAAATTGCCTGCTACTCAATCGACGGTGACGATGATTCATAATTTATCGAGTGGCGATCTTTGGGTGACGCATTCGGTAGCGGAGGCCGGTGCGAGCTGGAGCAGTCATTTGCAAGCAGGAAATTGGTCGGCATTGGTATTGCCTGAGAAACCCTTTGAATTGAGTTGTATTGAATCCATTCCCGGGCATGAGCAGCAAGTCTCATGTGCTGGCGTATTGGCGGTGTGTCAATGGGCTGCGGCTACATTGCCAAAAAAACCATCAGACACACCGTGGGCGGCGGAAGACATGTTATTGTCTCCTTTGATTGCATATATTCGGCGCCAGGGGTTTGTATTAACTCCCACCGCACAATAAATGGTACAATTAATCATTAATCATTATGATACGAAACCGTTGGTGAATTGTGAGCAAAAAAAAAATAAACGATCCTTTCTTTAAAAGAGAAAGTGAAAAATACGCAGTACCCATTCCTAGCCGAGAGCTGATTTTGCAAGAGCTGGCAGAATATGGTCGTCCTATTTCACGCCATCAGTTAAATGAATTGTTGGCGGTGGAAGAAGAGAGCAAACAAGAGGCGCTGGGTTTTCGCCTGCGCGCTATGTTACGCGATGGCCAGTTGATGCAAGACCGGCGTGGACGGTATTGCTTGCTCGGGCGCATTAGTTTACGCCGGGGGACAATACAGGCGCATCCCG
>DNVL01000167.1 GCA_003507515.1 Legionella sp. | reverse complement strand
TACCGGTTTGACGATCGCCAATGATCAATTCACGCTGCCCACGTCCAACGGGTACCATGGCATCAATCGCTTTCAATCCTGTTTGTACCGGTTCATCCACGGATTTTCGTGCAATAACACCTGGTGCGACCTTTTCAGTAGGCGATGTTCTTTCGGCAACAATAGGCCCTTTTCCATCAATGGGATTGCCCAAGGCATCCACAACACGGCCCAAAAGACCCGGGCCGACAGGCACTTCAAGAATTTTTCCAGTACACTTGCCTTTTTGGCCTTCCGATAGACTGGTTGAATTGCCTAAAATAACCGCACCTACAGAATCGCGCTCTAAGTTTAAAGCCAATCCATAGACGCCGCCTGGGAATTCAATCATTTCACCCTGCATGACATCATCAAGACCGTGCAAGCGAACAATCCCATCTTTCAAGCTCACAATGGTGCCTTCATTTCGCGCATCAGACGCGACATTAAAATTCTCAATTTTTTCTCTGATCAATTCGCTGATTTCAGATGGATTTAACGCTACTTGTACTGACATGAATTCTATCCTCTCAATTATGCGGCCAACTCGGTGCCCAGCTTGGTTAACTTACCCCGCACCGAACCATCAATGACTAAATCCCCGGCATGAATGACAGCCCCCCCCAGCAGTGAGGGATCAATATTCACCTCCAGCACAACGTGACGTTGCAAGCGCTGACTCAAGGATTGAGTCAATGACTGCTGTTGTTCATCGGGCAATGCGGCAAACGTACTCACCTGAACGGTCAATGTTTTTTCTTGTTCTGCACGCAACATTTCAAATTGAGCGCAAATGGTAGGCAACAACAATAACCGCTTATTGGCCGTGAGCAAACGAACCAAGGACTCTGTCGATGATGTATCATCGGTCAAGTTTGATGTTTCCAACACCGTTAACAGCAATTGGGTTTGCAGTTGTGGAGCACTGCCTGGATTGCAAATAAATTGCGACGCATTGGGATCTAACACCGCCTGCGACAACGTCTGCAAGACAACAGACCAGTGGGCTAAGTTTTTATTGGCCAGCGCATGATTAAAAATGGCTTTGGCATAGGGTCTGGCAATCGTGACGTTATCTGACATGTCAAATCTCTTCAATCAATTGGTCCAGCAATGCACGATTTGCTGCAGCGTCAATTTCACGCATCAAGATTTTCTCAGCGCCCGTGACGGCCAATGCGGCGACTTGCTTGCGAAGCCCTTCCTTCGCTCGGTTCACTTCTTGCGCGATGTGTTCTTGTGCTATTTTAGCCATTTGCAGCCCTTCAGCACGCGCATCTTCTTTTGCCTCATCAATGATTTGTCCGGCACGGCGATTCGCCTTCTCAACGATTTCAGCGGATTGAACCTTGGCGTGTTTCATCTCATCTTTCGCGCGATGTTGCGCCAATTCCAATTCACGACGCCCACGTTCAGCGGCAGCCAGGCCGTCTGCAATTTTTTCTTGTCGCTCATCCAGCGCTTTGACGAGCGGTGGCCAAACAAACTTCATGGTGAACCACACAAACGCCGCAAACACGAGCATTTGTACGACTAACGTTAAATTGATGTTCAAGGTTTATTTCTCCTGCAACAATCAAGGGGTGCTAACGCACCCCCCATTAATCAAGCGCCTAAGTTGCTTAAGAATGGATTTGCAAAGGTAAAGAACAGTGCAATACCCACACCAATCATGGTCACGGCGTCCAACAAACCGGCCACAATAAACATTTTAACCTGAAGCATAGGGACCATTTCAGGTTGGCGTGCGGCACCTTCTAAAAACTTTCCGCCCAACAATCCAAACCCAATAGCGGTTCCTAATGCGCCCAAACCAATCAACAAAGCGACCGCAATAACCGTCATGCCTTGAACGTGTGCTATTAATTCTACTGCTTGCATATCAATCCCCTTAATGGACAATGTTTAAAACGTAGTAATGATGCTAATGATCTTCATGCGCAAGACTTAAGTATACAATCGTCAATACCATGAAAATAAAGGCCTGCAATGTTATCACCAGAATGTGGAAAATAGACCATGCCAATGACAATACAAACTGCGCGACACCCAATCCAACGGTGCCGGCAAGAGATGACGCAGGACCCGCGTTCAGCGTGAGCAAGGCTATCAAAATAAAGATCAATTCGCCAGCGTATAAATTACCAAATAGCCGCAATGACAATGAAATGGGTTTTGCAATCAAACCCACCAACTCCAACAGCAAATTAAATGGAATCAAATACGGCGTATTGAAAGGCTGTAATGTGAGCTCTTTCAAAAAGCCTTTTGTTCCCTTGATTTTGATGCTGTAAAAAATAATCAGCAAGAAGACGGACAACGACATCGAAAAGGTTAGATTCAAATCATTGGTTGGCACGACTTTCAAATAATGAAGCCCCATTAATTTTGCGATTAACGGCAAGAGATCAACCGGCAAGATATCCATGAAATTCATCAAAAATACCCAGATGAAGATGGTCAGCGCCAACGGGCCAATCACCTTGCTTTTCCCATGGAAGCAATCTTTGACTTGATTGTCCGCAAAGGTCAGCATCAACTCTGCAAAATTCTGCAATTTGCCCGGCACGCCTGTCGACACGCGGCGTGAGCCTGCGTATAACAAAAGCATGGCCAACGCGCCCAGCAGGATTGAGAAAAACAATGTATCCAGATTGAGCGTCCAAAATCCGCCATCTGCACCAAATTGCATTGTTTTGACATTGTACGTTAAGTACGTCAGGTGATGCTTGATGTAATCACCATTTGAAATCATTTCAGTCACATTTGAACCTATTTGTGTTTGTTAACAACAATTAATGGGGCAAACCAAAACATCATTTGCGCCGCAATGTATGCGACAAAAAATACCAAGGGGTCTACTTTAAACCACTTAAACACCAGTGTAAATAAAGCCGCAGAGAGCATTAGTTTCAGTGCTTCCCCCCGATAAAAACCATTCACAATTTGCTTGGCTGCGCGTGCTCCGCCATGCAAAAACAACGCCCGTGCAAAATATGCATTCGGGACAACACAACACATGCCGCCTAACGCCGCTGAATATGCAGATTCTACACTATTCACCCATGCAGCGATGCATGCAATCACTATTGCGACGCTCAACTGGATCAACAACAACCGCCGCGCACCCCACATACCCTGCCGATTCCTCACGCGCCCACCCATCTTTTCGCGCAAATTATAATGGAATTCATGGGCGTAGGCAATGCATTTTAACCTGTGAGTAGAGAATCAAGACTATTATTGCTACAATCAACCCTTCTAATATATCATCCTTGATTGGTTTTTGGAGGTAGCATGACATTTG
>DNVL01000014.1 GCA_003507515.1 Legionella sp. | reverse complement strand
TGCCAGAGCAAATCCGCAAAAAAGCGATGCGATCGCGATGCTTCGGATCCATGTTCGCTTGTATTTTAAACACGAAACCCGTAAAGGCATCTTCTTCAGGAGACACCATGCGAGTCTGTGTGGCACGCGACATAGGGGCCGGCGCATACTGCGCAAAATCATCCAATAATTCCTTGATACCAAAATTATTAATAGCGGAACCAAAATAAACAGGCGTCATTTTCCCTGCCAAATAATCGGACAAATTAAACGCGTGTGACGCACCTTTCACCAGGTCAATTTCATCACGCAACTCTTGTGCCATGTCACCTAGCAATACATTTAATTGTGGATTATCAATGCCTTTAATTTGCACGGCCTCTTGTTTCTGAGTATTTTTTAAGGACTGATAGAGGTATACGGTATCTTGATAAAGATGGTAAATCCCCTTGAACCGTTTCCCCATTCCAACAGGCCACGTTACAGGGGCGCATTGAATACCTAAAACCGTTTCAACCTCATCCAGCAAATCAATTGGCTCACGCCCTTCTCTGTCTAATTTATTAATAAATGTCATGATAGGCGTATCGCGTAGACGACATACTTCCATTAATTTAACCGTGCGATCTTCAACTCCTTTCGCCACGTCAATGACCATAAGCGCTGAGTCAACGGCAGTCAGTGTTCGATAGGTATCCTCTGAGAAATCCTCATGACCCGGCGTATCCAATAAATTCATCACATGATCATTGTGCACAAACTGCATTACCGACGTGGTAATTGATATGCCCCGCTCTTTCTCCATTTCCATCCAATCGGACGTTGCATGCCGCGTGGCTTTACGCCCTTTTACCGTGCCTGCCATTTGAATGGCACCCCCGAATAACAACAATTTTTCAGTCACGGTTGTTTTGCCTGCATCCGGATGGGAAATAATGGCGAACGTTCGCCGCTTTTTAAAATCTTGGAAAAAGTCCAACATGGTGAATACCTAGTAAATAACCGATCGTAAACTGAAGCTCGCATTTTAGGGGAATTTCGCTTAACAAACAAATAAACACGGCGTATTATCTACACTTATGTGCAATAAGGACATGAACTAACATAAGGATATAAACTGACATGACATCGACAACCAAAACACGCTTATGGGACGCGCTCCATGCCCATGCCGAATCAAGTGATCCCACTCCGAATAAAAGCCCATTATTTAATGCCGCCGCATGCAATATTCATGTTAATTATTCAAATCAACACATTACCCCTCAAACACTCGCTCTATTGCACGATCTTGCCGAGTCCGTTGAATTGCGGCAAAAAATTCACGGATTAATGCGCGGTGACACGGTCAACCAGAGTGAAAAACGTCCAGCGCTCCACACCGCGTTGCGAGCCTCTGGAAAAACACCCATCTGCGTAGAACAATGCGATATCATGCCTGAGATTATGACTGCTCGTTATCGGATGCGTGCCATATCGGAGTGCATTCGCTCTAACCAATGGATGGGATTTACTGGGAAACCTATAACGGACATTGTCAATATTGGCATAGGAGGCTCTGACTTTGGACCTCGCTTTTGCTTGAGTGCCTTAGCCCAATACACATCGCCCCATTTAAGATATCATTTCATTTCAGATATTGATCCCGATGGATTTAAACAAGCCATCAAAACATTGCAACCAGAAACAACGCTCTTTATTATTGCATCCAAATCATTCACTACCCAAGAAACACTATACAATGCCAAAAAAGCCATAGCCTGGATCGGTGAACAACACACTGCAAAGCATTTCATCGCCGTCACAGCACAGATTAGCAAAGCACATTCGCTAGGAATAGAGACTGTTTTGCCCATTTGGGATTGGATTGGTGGTCGATATTCATTGTGCTCCGCTATTAATTTAATCACCGCCATCGCCATAGGATTTGACGCGTTCGAAGCACTGTTGTCTGGTGCGAACAGCATGGACAATCATTTTCACGATACCGCGTTTTCACATAATTTACCCGTTATTTTAGCCTTGTTAGGCATATGGAATAATAATTTTTTGCACAGGCAAAATTTGTTGATCCTCACCTACTCACACTATCTTGAACAGTTTGTCCCCTTTATTCAGCAACTCGATATGGAGAGCAATGGCAAATGCATTGATAACCAAGGAGTACCTGTAAATCATTCAACTGGCCCACTGATCTGGGGCGGTTTAGGCAACCAAGCCCAACACAGTTATTACCAACTTTTGTGCCAAGGCACACACCGAGTCGCGGCGGACTTCATCACAATGAATACATTAAATGATGAGATCATCAACGAAATGTGTGCTGCCAAAATACGCGTATTAACCACTGGGGTTTTGGCACCTGAAAATCCGGTTGAACATATTTACCCAAATCTCCCATTGAATCATATTCAAATCGAAAATAATTCCCCATTTACGATTGGCGCACTCATAGCGCTCTATGAACACAAGGTATTTGTGCAAAGTGTTATCTGGAATATCAACGCTTTTGATCAACCGGGCGTAGAAAGCGCCAAGCGCTTCAAGGCATATGATCATATCAAACAAAGAGAAGCAATGTACCACGACTAGTCATATCAAACGTAAAATAACGTGCATTTTGAGTGCTGAAGGCAGCCCTGCATGGGCTGCATTTTCTAACCTAAGGCATTAAGAAAAAATAACTCTTGCAATTATGGTGTTTGAAACGTTGTAAAATCGACCCTCAAGCGCTCAGGACTATATGAGTTATTTTTTCTTAATGCCTTAGCGTTTTACTTAGTACGAGAAAAAAGCAGGCACGGATCGCTCGACATACACATGAATTAACCGATATAATTGACCACGTTGCCGTTGTAGCTCAGTTGGTAGAGCACGTCATTGGTAATGA
>DNVL01000046.1 GCA_003507515.1 Legionella sp. | reverse complement strand
CATGGGCACAATGAGCCGGCGGATGTGGAGGATATTATTGAGCCCATGATTTTCGGGACTATGACGATTTTCACGCCGTTACAAAATCCATCGGGTTCCCCTGCATTGCATGTCAGGGATGTGGTGCGTTTTTCAGAATCATTGCTCCCTATCAATGAGACGCGCAATTACATGATGACGATTGAGCGCTTGAGCGGTGAGAAGGATAGTTTATCTGGGAATATTGCCAACGAGCTTGTCAAAGATTTCCAAGTAGCAACACGTTATCCGCCTGAAGAGCGCGGTGGTGTGAGTGCTGAAGAGCTCACAGGTCAGGTTCAAGTCTTGTCTGAAAAAATTAGACGGGAACGCGAGGCCGTAAAANNAAAGCGTCAGAAGAGGCCAGTTAAAATGGGCGCTTGTAAAGCGATGCATTGTATGGTCATATTCTTATATGATTATCAGGGCTAAGGATTTCATTTGAGACCATCAAGGGATAAAATAGCAAGGCTCGTCACCGCATGTGCCATCGTTGTGATTGTCGGCTGCAAGCCTACAGCGGTTCCTCCGATCGACGACTCTATTCCCTTGCCGACGCATGTTGAGGGTGCATCCGATGCGAGTATCATTTGGCTTGAAAAGCGGTTGAGTCGTTCAGGTGTTCGTGTGATAAGCTTAGGCCAGAACTATTTGATCAGCATTCCATCCGGCTTGTTGTTTGAATCTCAATCGCCCCAGTTAACGTGGGCGTCCTACCATTTATTAAATGAGGTCGCATGCTATTTACAGCAATTTCGGAAAGTGAGTCTCACGATTAATGCCTTTAGCAGCCCATACGTTTCGCGCGAGCGCGAGCATGCACTCACGTTAGCCAGGGCTAAGGCGGTTTCTAAATATTTATGGTCTCAGAACATTGATAGCCGTTTTATCTTTACACACGGTCTTGGGAGTGATAAACCTATCAGTACGTTCAAGTTTCGTGGAGAAGGCTCGCCTAACTCCAGAGTTGAGATAACATTTAGACGCGTTGTTGCGTAGATGAGGGGGAAACATTGAGCCGTGGAGCGTGGAGTGCAATCCGACATTCAAAGCGATTCTATGCCGATACGTTTCGTTGGGCAGGAAGCGCGTTGCTTCTTTCCGTCACTGCCAGTATTGTATTATGCATGGCAATCCATTATGTTTATTTTAATCGGCCTGAACACGACTTTTATTCAACAGATGGCGTTACACCACCCGTGTCATTGATGCCAATGGACGAACCCAATCATTCAGCATACCCATTGCTTGCAAATGATCAAACTGTTGAAAATGAAACGAAAGAGATACCGAAATGAGAGGATATAATGCCTGAAGAGATGCCTGTAGATGCGTTGATCGCGGTTACAATGCGAAATAATTTTTACCGAGATGGCCAGCGAAAAATGATGGTTATTTTGTTGATATCGATGATAGGTAATTTTATATTGGCATCGACGTTGGCTTATATCATTACACATCCCCCCGCGCCAAAATATTTTGCAACCAGCATCAATGGTCGAATTACACCCTTGTTTGCATTAAATGAGCCCAATCAATCCGATTCAGCGGTGCTGCAATGGGCCAATCAGGCCGCGATTGCCGCCTTCACGTATAACTTCGTCAACTATCGTTCGGAGTTACAAGCGTCATCCGGTTTCTTTACGGCCGATGGCTGGGATCAATTCCTGAATGCCTTGAAGCAGTCCAACAATCTAGAAGCAGTCAAGGCTAAAAAGTTGATTGTGTCGGCGGTGGCAACGCGCGCGCCCGTGATTTTACAAAAAGGCGTGTTGAATGGACGATTTGCTTGGCGAGTGCAAATGCCGCTTCTGATTACCTACCAAAGTGCGAGTGAATTTTCACAGCAAAGCAATGTGGTGACCATGCTCATTTCGCGTGTATCCACACTGAATTCACCGCGTGGGATAGGCATTGCTCAATTTGTAGTGGGCCCTGCTTCCGGTGGGATCAGTTGATGCGCTACTTTATTCAATGGTCATTTTTTTGGGTTGCAGTATGGGGCTTGTGTTCACCCAATGTATTCTGTGCTGAAAATGTAAAATCCACGCAGGCACTGGAGCAGCTGCGCTTATTGCAAAAACGCATGTCGGGAACCGATGAGCCGAGTAACGTGAAAAACGATTCTGCCACCGGCCGTATGCCTGCACCTCCTTCTAATGAAAAAAAACAGGCCGCTTTAAATCTTATCAAGGGCGGCAGCAGCAATCTGCCCACGCAGGCAGATAAAGATGCAATTGATGCGCTGGCTTTTGACGGCGTGGCTGAGCAAATGTTTCCGCTCACACCGGAGCAAATTATTCGGATAAAACAGATGTATCAAACGGCCGAGTATGCTAAATCAGCCTCCCCAGGCACCCCTCCCAAACCCACCGCCACATCACAATTGGTTAATTTATCACCCGGGTCAACGCCACCTGTCATTCGTTTGTCGCAAGGGTTTGTGTCCTCCCTCGTGTTTCTTGATGCAACGGGGGCACCTTGGCCCATTAGTGCCTACGATTTAGGTGATCCCACCGCGTTTAATATCCAATGGGATAAGACGAGCAATACCCTGATGATTCAGGCTAGCAAATTATACACGTACGGCAATCTGGCCGTACGGTTGCGCGGATTGAATACGCCTGTCATGTTGACGTTGATTCCCGGTCAGAAAGCGGTCGATTATCGTGTTGATTTACGAATGGAAGGGTATGGGCCTAATGCAAAAAGCATGCCCATAGACAATGGGTTGCCTCCGTCAGCCAGTGATGTCTTGTTGCACGTGCTGGATGGTGTGCCGCCTGCGGGCAGTGCACGTTTGACGATTTCTGGTGGTGATGCGCGAGGTTGGTTATTCAATGGCAAAATGTTTGTGCGAACAAATTTGACGATATTGTCGCCTGGTTGGCTTGGGAGCATGACAAGCGCTGACGGCATGCATGCTTATGAAATGCAAAAGTCGCCCGTATTGTTGGTTTCTTGGCATGGCAAGGTCATGCAACTCAAGGTGGAAGGGTTATAATCACATGGCAGATAAAAAAGAGAATATTAAAGCGCTGTTTTCAAACTCTCGAACCCGAGTCATTATTATATTTACAGCCCTTTTATTGCTGGCCATGGTCGTGATTGGCTATATAAAGTTCAACTCTAATGCAGTAGGGCCTAGCACCGGAGCCAGCTTATCACGAGGACCCGTGGGGATCAGGTCTATCCCGGGATCTCAAGATCAGACCGCACAATACGCGGCATTGCAAGAGTCTCAAAATGTCGAGCAGGCAACGGAAGCTGTTAAGAAGGGCAGTAGCGCTATCCCAACCATTATTCGCTCCCAAGCGTTTGGTAAAGGAGTGGATATCATTGGCATGAAAGAAGGGAGGGGCGGGGTAGGGTTCACGACATTGGCGCGTGAGGACATGAATGGTCCGCAAAAAAGTTTATGGATGCAAACGTTGACGGATGGCAACTGCAGTAAAAGCAGTATAGACCAGGCATTGGGGCAAGGTGCTGCACTGAGTGATTTGCGAGAAGCCTGCAATTGCACACAGTTAAAGCAAAATGGCTACACGCTTCTTGAACTGGAACCGTTCTGTAGTTGCGGCGATCTGAAGGCCGCAGGGTTTGATATTGTTCAGATGAAAGACGCAGGCTTCAGTGCAGAACGGCTTCGGTTATGCGGTTATGTGGCGTGTGACGAGAAAGGGGTTGGATTCACCGCCCAACAGATGAAAGATGCGGGTTTTTCAGATGGCGAGCTCAAGGGGGCGGGCTTCACTGAGCGAGAGATTGCGCTTGCAGGCGGTTTGCCAGATGGGATTACGATAGATGATATTCGTCGAGCGGGTTGTCGCGTTGAGGCACTTGCGCGTCTGCGCGCCTCTGGGGTGTCTGCGGCAGCCATTCGAAGGATCAATGGTTGCAGTGCGTCTCAATTAAAGGCGGCAGGGTTTAGTGCTGGCGAGTTAAAAAACGCAGGTTTTAGTGCAGCTGATTTGAAGCAAGCAGGCTTTAGTGCTGCGCAATTAAAAGAAGCGGGCATCAGTGCGCGCGATCTGCTCAACGCAGGTTTTACAGGAGATGATCTAGCGAATGCCGGGTTTTCAGCCTCACAAATAAAAGCTGCTCAATCGATGTTGCCGTTTGGTTTGACTGCAGATGATGTCAAGAAAGCAGGTTGTAGCGCTGAGGCGATTAAAAGACAGCGCTTGGCCGGTGTTAGTGCGGCTTTGATCAAGAAATACGCGGGTTGCACCGCATCGCAGTTAAAGCAAGGCGGCTTCGTCGGTAGTGATTTGCTCAATGCAGGGTTTAACGCCGCTGATATCAATGCAACCGAGCAGGTCGGTGCACAGACTATTTCGGATGATGCAATACGTGCGGCAGGGTGTGATCCTGAAAAATTAAAGGCGCTTTCAGCGAAGGGAGTCACGGCTCAGCGGATTCGAGCATTGAGTGGTTGCAGTTTAGACGCGCTAAAAAAAGCGGGCTTTGATGCGCAGTCACTGGCCAATGCTGGTTTTACGCCAGAGGAGTTGCTGGCTGCCGGTTTCACCGTAGCACAATTAAAGCAAGCCGGCCTGAGCCCAACAGGCATTATTGCTGCAGGGCGAACAGCGGATTGCAGTGTCAGTTCTTTAAAGGCGGCCCGAGCCATGGGCGTTTCAGCAGCTACCATCAAACAAACATTGGGCTGTAGTGCCAAGGCGATGAAAGATGCGGGGTATAGTGCGGTTGATCTTAAAAATGCAGGGTTTACCGCCGCTGAATTACAAAACGCAGGATTCGGATTAGCCGAGCTGAAAGACGCGGGGTTTAGTGCAAAAGAATTACGTGCAGCAGGGTTTTCTGCACGTCAATTAAAAAATGCGGGTTTTAGCGCTGCTCAATTAAAAGACGCAGGCTTTAGTGCCACTGAGCTCAAAGACGCAGGGTTTAGTGCTCAGCAGTTAAAGGCAGCTGGCTTCGATGCCGCCGCATTAAAAGACGCAGGGTTTAGTGCAGAGGCGCTGCGTAAAGCAGGATTTTCTGCAAAAGAGCTAAAAGAAGGGGGGTTTAGTTCAGAGCAAATGAAACAGGCGGGTTTTTCTAATCAAGATTTGCGCGATGCAGGATTTTCAACGCTCATTGGGTTAGAGGCGCCAGAAAAGCCTGCTGTTGTGCCCTCAGTGGTCACCACGATTCCATCACTTCTGGGTACAAAGCCAGGGGAAGTTTCTGCTGAAAAACAAAATGCTCAGCGCCTAAATGAAATACGAGCACAACAAGAAAAACAAGCGGCAGCTCAACGTTATCAACAAAAAATACAACAACGCGGCAGCGTCATGCTATCGGCTGCGAACCAAGTCATGCAAGGATTGAAAACGTCTCCAGTCCAAGTCTATATAGGCGGTACAGAGCCTGTTGAAGAAAAGGCAAGTGGTCTTAACGCGGGTATCGCGATGGAGGCTGGTGCTCAGAAGAAGCCTGACGCGGGCGTGCAGAATGCATCGGCAGGGGTTTCTGTGATAAAAACGGGTGATATTCTTTTTGCAGTCATTGATACCTCGGTGAACACAGATGAGCCCGGCCCGATTCTTGCCACCATTGTGTCGGGCCGCTTGAAAGGTTCTAAATTAATTGGCAGTTTTAATCTGCCGAGCAATGCGTCTCAAATGATTGTGAGTTTTAATACGCTGTCTATCCCTGGCGTGGATAAAACGGTCTCCATCTCAGCGTATGCGATTGACCCCAACACGGCTCGGACGGCCCTGTCTAGCCAGACCGATCATCATTATCTCTCCCGTTATGGCGCTTTGTTTGCGTCGACGTTCATGGAAGGGTTTGGTAATTCGATTCAATCAGCGAACACCACCATCACCATTGGTGGCACAGGGGGAACGACAGATACAACCGTTCAAAATAACGTGAGCAGTTCCTTATTAGAGAACGCAGTGATTGGACTTGCGACCGTAGGCAAGGCTTGGGGCCAGGTGGCAGCTCAAAACATGAGTCGGCCGACGACTGTTGAGCTGTTCGCCGGCACAGGCGTGGGCGTTTTGTTCACGCAAACCGTAACAATAACATCATAATAAGCGGGTAACACATGGCTGAGCATGAGAAAGACAACGATGAATATCAATTTGTTGATATAGAATCAGTAACCCCAAGTTCCGTGAATGAGCAAGGGCCGGCGGTAGGGGCGCCCGCGGCATTTGGACCTTCATTCCAGGGTAAAAAAAACGTAAAGCGGAATGCGTTCTTTGTTGTTCTATTTGTGGTCATTATGATGGTGGTTTATAGCATGATGAATGTCTCGCCATCGACTAAATCAAAGGAGCCCTCCTTCACGCCGGCCGCTGTGAGTGTCGCAAAAAAGAATGCAGCGCCCATTGCGCGACAGCCCGAGGTGGTCTCTCAGCCTTTGGTAAAAACGGAGGATCATGCACTTGTGCATATCAATCAAAAAATATCGGCCCTTGAGCGAAGCCAGCAAGGCATGCGGGCTGAATTGTCAGCGGCCAATCAACAGTTAAGCGCAGTCAATGGCACCATAAATGACATGATGACGAAGGTATCGGAGCTGAATCAAGCGTTGGCCGCACTCGTTGCGAACATGGATGCACAGTCTCGTGAAATAAGCCAATTATTAGCGCAGAAAGCAGAAGCAAAGAGAGGGCATCAGCCTCGGATGGCATCGCATCCAGCCCGCCCGCCGACACTAAGGTACGCGATTCAAGCGGTGATTCCTGGTCGTGCTTGGTTAATTGCGAGCAATGGCTCAACACTTACGGTGAGAGAAGGTTCCATGATTGCGGGGTATGGTGTTGTCAAATTAATTGATTCAGCGCAGGGTCGTATTATCACGGGTTCGGGTCAGGTGATTCGATTTAGCCAAGAGGACAGTTGAGGTCGGGCATGGGCATCACTATTTCATCGAATCTTGTTGATTCATTGTTAGAGATTCAAAAATTAATTACAGGGGTAGCTTACCTGCTTGGCCTTTTATTTATATTTAAAGCGTTGTATAGTCTGAGAACGCATGCGGAGTCTAAATCGCAAGCCCAGGGAGGAATGAAGGAAGCATTGGTGTATATCATGGTGGGCTCCATGCTTCTGTATTTTCCGACAGGCTTTGAAGTGATGATGAATACCATGTTCGGGTATTCTGATGTGCTGGCGTATGCCCCTGTTGGGGTTGGGAACCCTATACTCAGCACGTTGTTTGGTCAAAACAGTATGATGGGATATACGCTTGCGCTGGTTGTGCAGGTGATTGGTGGGTTTGCCTTTGTTCGCGGCTGGGTATTGGTATCGCGTTCCGCGTCACAGGGCCAACCGCCGGGTGCCATGGGCCAGGGGTTGATGCATGTGTTTGGAGGCGTGCTGGCGATGAACATTATTGGAACATTGCAGGTGCTTCAGAATACACTGTTAGGTGTGTGAATTTTTAATTATTGAGGGGGAAGTTGTGAGTAAAATGCAAATAAAGATAACTGATCGGGAAGGCGTGATGCTGAAACTGGTCAGTCTCGCTTTGGTGCTTATCGCAGGCAATGCAGTCGCCGGTGGTTTGACGCTGGGTGATATGGCAGCGAGTATCACGAGCTCATTTTCACAAGTGACGAAGTTGATTACAGCCGGTGCTTATCTTGCGGGTTTGGGGTTTTCCGTAGGTGCTATTATTCAATTCAAGGCACACAAGGATGCGCCTCAACAAACCCCTATTGGAAAGCCGATTGCGTTGATCTTTATAGCAGCTGCGTTGTTGTTTCTTCCGACGATTCTGGATATTGCGGGTGACACAATGTTTAGTGGACAGGGCACTACGGCAGGACCGACAGGTACCATTTATGGAGCCTAAGGTGGCAGTAGATGACCAGAATGAGTGCAATACATGGATCCAATCAATAAACCCTTGCCTTTGAAATTGCGCGCCAGTCCTGGGGACTGGCGCCTTCAATCGGCCAGAAATGCGGATGAGAAGTTTAATACCTATGAGCAGCGGGTGTTTAGCCGAGACCAGTACACGTGTCGGTTTTGTGGGTTTCAAGCGCGCCTGTATCAAGATGTAGTGAATCTTGATGGGAATTATGCTAACAATAAATTAGATAATTTGGTGACGGCTTGTTGTTTTTGTTCGCAATGTTACTTTATTGAGTCTGTTGGCGTCGGTGGGTATGGTGGGGGTACCCTGATCTATTTACCCGAAATTCCTCAAACGGAACTCAACAGCCTGTGTCACGTGTTATTTTGTGCCATTACAAATGACACGGGATATAAAAATAGTGCTCAAACCATTTATCGTAGCTTAAAATTTCGAGCGCAAGTGGTTGAAGATAAATTTGGTGAAGGAACCAGTGATCCTGCTATATTTGGCCATCTTTTAATTGATTCGGGGCAAAGCGCACCTGAAAATTCAGAAAAAATAATGAAAGATATTCGTTTGTTGCCCTCGCGGGCGAAGTTTCGTAAGCAAATTGAGGGCTGGGCTGCAAATGCTTTGGAAGAAATCGTTGTGAAATAAGGACGCAATATGAGTAACTGGGCCGAGTCTTTTTTTG
>DNVL01000158.1 GCA_003507515.1 Legionella sp. | reverse complement strand
TATGATCTGCTTTGCCTGTTACTGTAAGGGGAACCTTGTCAATTTGATAATAAAATTTTGGCAGCATATATTGAGGCAACATTGTTTTAAGATAATGATATAAATTGAGCTTACTCAGCTCATTTCCGGGCTCCAATAACACATAAGCAACCAAATTCCGATGGTAATGGTCATTTTTAACCATCACTATTGCCTGAACTACAACATGATGTGTCTCCAATTGCGCTTCAATTTCATCCAGCTCAAGACGATAACCGTTAATCTTAACTTGGTTGTCTTCTCGTCCGAGATATTTCAAATGACCATCTGATTTCCAAGTCACCATATCCCCGGTATCATAAAGTCTGTTATCCAAATGAAAAATAAACTTTTCATGCGTCAGATGTGCTTGATTAATATACCCTCTTGCCACTCCCAAACCACCGACATACAACCGTCCTGGAGCACCGATTGGGCTTGGATTTAATGCATGATTCAACACGTACACTTGTGTTCCAGTAATCGGTTTTCCAATAGGAACCGGATTAACTAACTGGTTGCTATTTTTAATCCAATACGCTGTCGCAAACGTTGTAATTTCTGTGGGGCCATAAGCATTAATAAAACAAAACGGCTTGTTTTTTTGAATTAATATTCGTTCAACTGCTTCATGCAAAACAGCCTCCCCTGCTACAACCAAATAATTCAGGTTGTGAAACAAATGAGGGGCCAAGTGAGCGTAAGTATGAAATAGTTGCGTCGTTAGAAATAAAATGGAGATGTGTTTATCTTTTATAGAATCACTTAATAAGTTCGCATCAAGTAATATATTTTTATCAATAAGAACCAATGTTGCCCCATTGAGTAATGCCCCCCAAATTTCGAACGTTGCAACGTCGAATCCAAAGCGTGATGTTTGAGAAATGCAGTCTGCCGAACGAATATCTATATAATTGGGTGATTTGACCAATCTCAAAATTCCACTTTGTTCTATTGCAATGCCCTTTGGATTTCCCGTGGATCCAGACGTGTACATGATATAAGCCAATTGCACAGGATTTGTAATATCCAAGAGCGAAGAGCAGGATTCTGATTGAAGGCTCGTGTCTGTTATTAAAACGGATTTAATCTCCGGATAATGCTGATTAATAATAGGTAGACCTGTTTCACTATCGGTAATAACGAACTGGATATTTGCATCGCTCAGTATTTTTTTCATACGGTGAGCAGGCATGTCAATTTCTAATGGAACATAGCATCCACCTGCTTTAATGATACCTAATAAGGCGACAATCCTTGTTAGACCTTGATCCAGCAAAATTCCAACCGGCACTTCATGATCAACCCCCTCTTTTCTGAGGTGTCGAGCCAGTTGATTGCTCATTTTGTCTAATTCACCATACGTTAAACTGAATTCATTGTGTATGACGGCCAACGAGTGTTCACGCGCAATAACCTGTTCAGAGAAATAATGCAATACACTTTCATGACTTGAATAGCTCACTTTAGGTTGATTCCACTTATCAAACAACAACTTGTGTTGCTTGCTGGATACCAATGGTATGGAACGGGCTGGCTCATTTGAACCTTTACCTATATATGTAAGAAGCGTCTTGAATGAATCAATCATGTAGCTGATTCGTTTCGCATCAAAAAGAGTGGTATTGTATTCAAATACGCAGTGTAATTCCGATGCATATTCTTGCATATAACAAACAAGGTTTCCAAACCGACACTCATCACAAACGTCATAAATGAGCTCTGCCTTATCATCTGAAAAAACTCGTTTGCATACCGCATCATTAATCGTGAGAGGATGGATTGGATAGCTTTGAAAAATAAAACCCGCTTGATTAAACGCATGGATTTTTGAATTAACATGCTCTCCTATTAGCTCCATTATTTTATTTAATGGTAAATCTTGGTTCTTGAATATCTGATCGATTTCTCTTTTGTTTTTTTTAATTAAATCACTAAATGACATGTCATTATCAATGGTCATTCGGACCAATATCAATCTGGAAAAACACCCTATAATATTAGCCAAGTTTGGATGATGCCGACCCGAAACAACCGTAATGAAATTGACATCATTTTGATTGGCGTAGTGGGATAAAAAAATCCCAAAAGCAGATGATAGTGTATCATACATGGTGACTTTATTTATGAACGATATATTTTTAAGTTTTCGAGTGATTTTGGAATTTATTTTAAATGAAATACGATGGTTGAGCGGTTTTTCATATTCCTCTTTTCTTGGTTTATCATAGCTCAGATCGATTTTTGGTATATGCAATAATTTCTTTTTCCAAAAATTAGCCTGTTTCTCGAGTAATTCTTTAGAAATATGACGCTGCTGCCATTGAATGAAATGAATGTAAGATGATGATTCACTCAGATGAGGCTGTGAAATTTGTTTAGAATAAGCATTATAAATAGTACTCAACTCACCCATCAGTATATTTAGCGACCATCCGTCATGAATGACATGGTGAATACAGAACAGGAGTACTGCCCCCCCATTTTTTCTCCTAACAACGGACACTCTGAATAGGGGGGGCGCGGAAAGATCAAAGGGTTCTTGTCTAAATTGGGTTACATATCGCTGAATATCCTCATCGTTATCACTTGAAAACGCGTTGATTTTGAAATGGATGGATTGCAAGTCATTTAATTGCAGCGCGGGTTCTTCATTCGTTTCCAAAAAAGAAAACCGCAACGAATCATGGCGAGCCATTAACTGGGCAAATGTGTTTTCCATCATACTGATATCAATATCGTCTTCGACTTGGTAAGCTGAAAACATATTGTTTCTGCTTGTGCTTAAAAAAATTTTCTCATCTTCCCATATCTGCTTCTGACTATAAGACAACCAATTATCATGAGTACCACACATATCCACTTCGGATGTTTCTTGATGATTGATCTTTATTTGACTCAATAAGTATTGCGTTAATTTACGGAATGTAAAATCGGGCTTCAATAACTCAAACGGGACTAATTCAACATGAAATTTCTGGTAAATCGCACTGGCTATTAATACGCATGTTAACGAGTCTATTCCAATGTCGATAAATGGCAGGTCTTTCTTCATATTAACCCGTAAATTATATTGACTCATCAGTTCCAATAAACTGATTTCAATCGTGATTAATTTATTGTTCTTTGTTGCGTTATATTTTTTATTTGATTCACCCATGTTTAATTCTTTATGTTGTACGTAATGTTTTGCAATATCGATCATATAATCATTGGTTATATTTAATTTATTGTTTATTGCCTTTTTATTTTTTTCAGACAGACAATTAATTTTAGGCGATATTTTTTTGATATCACTTAAAAGGAGTGTAATATGATCGGTGACATGAAGATCCACGTGTCCAGCCAAATGTTGAATAAAACAAATTCCTGGTATGTTTCTATCTGTTATTTTAAACAATAATTTAATACTATTTTTATTGTTTTTTTCTGCAATTTTAGCCAAATATTGAATAATCACATATTCAATCTCTCGTCCTAAAATACGACAACTTAAAAAAAAGTTCCTTACAAGGAGTTCATCATTTGTTATGTCATAAACAACGACCCCCACCAACCCATATTCTCCATATTTATCAGACACATCAATAACCAAACAACCGGACTGTTGTTGGATTATTCGCGCGCTAAATTCAATGTCTGAAACGGCATTTGGAAATAAATTAAATTGGTTTGTTCTTTGACTGAGCTGAATAATGCGTTCGAGCTCGTCCGGGTTTGCTCGGTGAATATTTGTTTTTATTTTCAGATTTTTTAAGAAGATATCATAGCTGCTACTATTGGATTTTAATGCATGTCGCATTCTATTTTGCTTATAAAATTCCGTTCTTTTTTCATCCTCGAAACTCTTGTTTTTTGTATCGAAAGCCCAAATATTTCTCAGAAATTCCATTCCAGATGTTAATTCTTCTTTTTCAGATTTTACAAACGATAAATGAATCACCAATACCGCAGGCAATGCAGCCTTCACTTCCGCACATTCAACAGGATTATCATCTATAAATATAAAACCATCTAAACCCAGATCAAGCTCTTCCGCTAGCGACTGGATATTAGTAGACTTTGGCAACCAATTCATTCGATAACTGCATATATGCTTATTGATATCAAGAACCATTTCTTTGCGCTCTTGGAATACGTTTAAAACGGATATCTCACTGTTTTTACTACACAAACACAAAAGAAACCCGGCTTGATATAGCTCCACCATAAAGCGTTGTAAAGAAAGGTAGTCCTCATGAATCGCTAATCCAGCAACGCCATCCTCTTCAACCACCCCATTCCACAGCGTCCCATCGCAATCTAACACGATGACTTTGTAAGGCTTTCTGGTGAGCAGAGAGTATTTTCTTGCAATACACATCGCCAATACATTATAAAATTCCATCGTATACGGAATATGTCCGTATTTGTCTGTTAAATTATCAAAGATAAAGGGGGTATTACTTAATATTTCAATCTCTTTTGAGGAAACGAATACCGTATTTACATTGGGTTCCATTGCCGATTTCAGATTGTTTTCTAGCGTACAATAATATTGCTTGTCTTCTATTGTTGAGGTTTGAGTTGGTGTGAGGATGATGAGCAATGGAACGCGCATGGTTTTCTGCAGTCTATTCAGAGTAACCGTTAAGTCATGCAAGTTCCCATTTTTCTCTTTTTCCTGACTAAATATATCAACACTTCTGATCAATATGACATTAAGACCGTTGTTATTTTCATTGAATTCACTATTGGGCCAGAGGGCTTGTTGAAAGACCTGATTGTAGTGAAAGCAGACGTCTTGATCGCAAAATTTTTGAAGAATTGCATTTAAAGTAAAACCCAATGCATTTGCGGTATATGTCGAGGCAATATGAATCATAGCAACACTACCTTATTATCATGATTTGCATGTGTAATAAGTATAGTTCAACAATTTGAACTGTGTTGCATGGAGTCTAGGGCGCAAGCCGGTGATGAAGCCAGCGATCTTGCTCACGATAATAATGAATTCTATCATGCAAACGATTGTCGCGGCCTTGCCAGAATTCAAATTCATTAGGAATGACTTGATAGCCCCCCCAATGTATCGGTCGCATCACCGTTTCTTGTTGATTTGTAGCAATCAATGCATTTAATGCTTGCTCGAGCTCATGTCGTCCGCTGACTTCGCGGCTTTGAGGTGAAATAACGGCGCTTAACTGACTGGCTTTGGGTCTAGATGCAAAATAAGCATCGGATTGTCCCTCACTAACGCGCTCCACCTTTCCACGAATACGCACTTGGCGGACCATGCTGGGCCAATAAAAATTGAGTGCCACATGCGGATTGTTTTGAATTTGAATGGATTTTGCACTGTCATAGTTCGTGTAGAAAATAAAGGCCCCATCCTCCAAACCCTTTAATAATACAACGCGGGAGTCAGGACGACCTGATTCGTCAACCGTCGACAGAAGCATCGCTGTGGGGTCGTTTTTTTCAGCATTTAATACGTCCAAAAACCAACGATTGAATTGGGCTATTGGGCAAGTATGCGCGTCTTCTTCGCTTAGACTTAACCGACCGTATTCGCGGCGAATATCGGCAAGTGTGCTCCAATGGCTCATAGGCATCTCTCTTGAATGAACGACTGCCCTCTCCTGTCCAAGACGAGAAGAGAGCAATCCAGCGCAGGGTTACTTACTACCAACCGGTAATTTCCGCCATAGCATCCCCTAATTCAGCGGGTGAATTCACTGTTTTAACACCAGCGGCATGAAGGGCTGCAAACTTATCAGCAGCAGTGCCTTTGCCACCAGAGATAATGGCACCTGCATGCCCCATGCGTTTTCCAGCAGGAGCGGTGACGCCTGCAATATAGGATACCACCGGTTTGCTGACATTTGATTTGATGTATTCAGCGGCTTCTTCTTCCGCTGTGCCACCAATTTCACCCACCAAAATAATGGCTTGTGTTTGATCATCTTTCTCAAACATAGCCAGCACATCAATGAAAGTAGTGCCTGGAATCGGATCGCCACCAATGCCTACGCATGTGCTTTGACCAAAGCCTTTGTCTGTCATTTGCTTCACGGCTTCATAAGTCAATGTACCTGAACGCGAGACAATACCGACCTTGCCTGGCATATGGATAAATCCTGGCATAATCCCAATTTTACATTCACCTGGGGTAATCACACCCGGGCAATTTGGCCCAATGAGCCGGCTACCGGTCTGTTCCAAATACGCACTGACTTGCAACATATCCAGAACAGGAATGCCTTCAGTGATGCAAACAATGAGTTTAATGCCAGCATCTGCTGCTTCTAAAATGGAATCTTTACAAAAAGGCGATGGAACGTAAATGACGGTGGCATCAGCACCCGTTGCATCAACCGCATCTCGAACGGTGTTAAACACCGGCAAATTAAGATGCATCTGACCACCCTTTCCAGGCGTCACCCCACCCACCATGCGCGTGCCATATTCAATGGCTTGCTCAGAGTGGAAGGTACCTTGTTTGCCTGTGAACCCCTGACAAATGACTTTTGTTTGTTTGTTAACTAAAATACTCATGCGTGATACCTCAGAAATAGAATTAAGCGATAGCCGCTACAATTTTTTTAGCCGCATCTGTCAAACTGCCTGCAGCAATAACGTTCAAGCCGCTTTTGTTCAAAATATCAGCGCCCAATGCCGCATTATTGCCGTCAAGACGCACAACCACTGGAATCTGAAGTTGAACTTCTTTAACGGCCGCTAGAATGCCTTCGGCAATCAAATCACACCGCACAATGCCGCCAAAAATATTGACCAAAATACCGCGCACTTTGTCATCTGATAAAATAATCTTAAAGGCTTCACTCACGCGCTCTTTTGTAGCCCCACCGCCTACATCAAGAAAGTTGGCCGGATCACCGCCATGCAGTTTAATCACGTCCATCGTGGCCATAGCAAGCCCTGCACCATTCACCATGCATCCAATATTGCCATCCAAAGGAATGTAATTTAATTCCCAATCGTGTGCGCGATTTTCACGCTCATCTTCTTGCGATGTATCCCGCATGGCTTTTAATTGTGGATGACGGAACAGTGCATTGTCATCAATCGTCACTTTACCATCCAAGCAAACCAATTGGCCTGTTTTAGTGACAACTAACGGATTGATTTCTAGTAGGCTTAAATCACACTCCACAAACATTTTGCCCAATCCAGTCATTAATGACGTGAATTGATTCACTTGAACGTCAGTCAAGCCCAGTTTAAATGCGATTTCACGGCATTGAAATGGCATCACACCTGTCATGGGATCAATGGTGACATGGAATATTTTTTCAGGCGTTTCTTCAGACACCTTCTCAATATCAACACCGCCTTCTGTAGACGCCATGAAGACAACGCGACGGCTAGCTCTGTCAACCACCGCGCCCAGATACAATTCACGATCGATATCACTGGTTTCTTCAACCAATACAGAGTTCACCGGTTGGCCATATGCATCGGTTTGAATGGTCACTAGACGCGTGCCCAATATCGATTTAGTGTATTCAATCAGCTCTTCTTTCGTTGACACTAATTTGACACCACCCGCTTTTCCGCGTCCGCCTGCATGAACTTGTGCTTTTACTACCCAGCGCAGCGTCGGTAATTGCGACGCAACTTGTAGGGCATCTTCTACATTATAAGCCACTTCACCGCGGGGTACAGGCAAGCCATAGCTTGCAAATAATTTTTTAGCTTGGTATTCATGTAAATTCATTATGCGTATCCTAAATTATACGTTAAGTAATAAACGGGATGGGTCTTCCAGTAACTCTTTTACACTCACCAAAAATTGCACGGATTCTTTTCCATCAATCAAACGGTGATCATAAGATAGCGCCAGATACATCATGGGTCGAATAACAACTTGTCCGTTTTCAGCGACAGGCCTGTCTTGAATTTTATGCATGCCTAAAATACCCGTCTGGGGTGGATTGATGATAGGTGTTGCCAAGAGTGACCCAAAAACGCCGCCATTGGTAATGGTAAACGTGCCACCTTGCATCTCTTCCATGGATAATTTACCTGTGCGTGCTCGAGAGGCTGAGTCGCTAATGGACTGTTCAATACCGGCCATGGTCAATTGATCCGCATCCCGAACCACAGGCACCACTAGGCCTCGTTCCGTTGACACAGCAATTCCAATATCATAATACCCATGATAAATAATATCCGACCCGTCTATGGACGCATTCACCGACGGAAATCGCTTGAGCGACTCCACAACCGCTTTTGTGAAAAACGACATAAAGCCTAACTTTATACCGTGTTTTTTCTCAAAACCATCTTTGTATTGCGCACGCAAGTCCATCACAGCTTTCAGATTGACTTCATTAAACGTCGTCAGCATGGCTGCGTTGTGTTGGGCTGATAACAAACGCTCAGCAACCTTGGCACGTAATCTTGACATGGGAACGCGGCGCTCTTCACGAAGGCCAGCAGGAGCCATTGGGTTTTTTTCAACCGCAGGCGCCACTTTTTTTACTTCCGCTTTACGATTTTGCTCAATGAAAGCAATGACGTCTTCTTTCGTAATTCGCGCGTCTTTTCCAGTGCCCACAATTTGATTGGGTTGCAAATCATGTTCAGCAAGCATTCGCCGAACCACAGGACTGGTCGAGTGATCATCCAAAGCAACCACTTCCTGCTGATGATCATCAGAAGCCGATTTAGAGGGCGCTCCATTTGCGCTAATACGCGCTAATAATTCACCCGATCGAACCGTTGCTCCCGTTTCGAAAGCAATGGATTCCAATATACCATCAGCAGGAGCAGGAACTTCCAGTACGACTTTGTCGGTCTCGAGATCAACAATGTTCTCATCTCGAGTCACGTGATCGCCCACCTTTTTATGCCAGGTAGCAATCGTAGCATCCGCTACAGACTCGGGCAAATTAGGCACTTTAACTTCAATTGACATGATAATACCTTTTAGTTTTAGGATGTTATTGTAAAAGCCCTAACGCATGCTTCACCAATTTTTCTTGTTCCCCTGCATGCGTATAAGCACTGCCACCCGCAGGTGCGGCTGCAAAACCCCGACCTGCATAAGACAAAGCTTGGCCTTGCGCTAAACAATCTTGCATGTTGTGCTGGGAGGAAAACCAAACACCTTGATTTTGTGGTTCTTCTTGACACCAGATGACCTGCTTCGCATTTGGGTATTGTTCAAGGACACTCGTCAACGCTTTTTTTGGAAATGGATACAACTGCTCAATGCGTATAATGGCCACATTCTCTTGATGCGCATCACGGCGTGTTTGCAATAGATCATAATATACTTTTCCGCAACACAACACGATGCGCGTAACGGATACTGCGTCAAGAGAATCCACTTCAGCAATCACCGTCTGAAAACTCCCTTGCGTTAAATCACGCATAGATGAAACCGCCAATTTATGCCGCAGCAAGCTTTTAGGCGTCATCACTATCAAGGGTTTACGAAAGTTTCGTATCACTTGACGCCGTAACAGATGGAAAATTTGCGCCGGCGTCGTCGGTGTACACACTTGAATATTCTGCTGAGCACACAACTGCATGTATCGCTCCAGTCTTGCTGAAGAATGTTCAGGCCCCTGCCCCTCATAACCATGCGGAAGCAGCATGACCAAACCACACAACCGGCCCCACTTTTGCTCGCCAGAGCTGATGAATTGATCAATCACGACTTGGGCACCATTGGCAAAGTCGCCAAATTGTGCTTCCCATAAGACCAATGCCGTTGGTTCTGAAGCTGCAAACCCATATTCAAAAGCCAAAACCGCTTCTTCTGATAACACAGAGTCTATCACTTCAAAAGGCTTCAAAGGATCAGATGCAACATGCTCTAAAGGCACGTAGATATCGCCCGAGTTTTGATCATGCAGCACCGCATGCCGGTGTGCAAAGGTTCCGCGACCGCAATCTTGCCCTGATAATCGAACTTCACGCCCTTCATGCAGTAAGCTGGCATACGCCATGGTTTCCGCAAATCCCCAATTCATGGGAAGCTCGCCCAAGGCCATTTTATCGCGCTCTAGCAGCAATCGTTTGACAACGGGATGCAGTTCAAAGCCATTGGGTAGGGTTGTGAGTTGGCGAGAAAGCTTCTGCAACGTCTCTTCACTGACTTGCGTATTGGCCTTGTCAGCCCATTTTGCATTCAGATAAGGAGTCCAATCGTTCGCTATTCGGCCCTCATGTTCTCCTACTGGCACGGTGTCAACAATGGGCTCCCCTTTGTCCAACTGATCACGATAATGCTCCATTAACGCATTCACATGATCTTGCGTGGTTAAACCTTCAGCAATCAATTGGCTTGCATAAGCTTCTCGCAAAGGGCGCATCGCTTTGATTTTTTTATACATCATGGGTTGTGTGACGGAGGGCTCATCGGCTTCGTTATGCCCCTGGCGGCGGTAGCAGACCAAGTCAATCACCACATCCCGTTTAAATTGCATGCGAAAGGCCAATGCAATCTGTGTCGCAAAGACAACGGCTTCTGGATCTTCACCATTCACATGAAGCACCGGCGCCTGCACCATTTTAGCGACATCTGTGCAATATAAGGTGGAGCGAGCATCCAATGGGTTGCTCGTTGTAAACCCAATTTGGTTGTTAATGACAATATGTACCGTACCGCCAGTGCAATATCCCCGCGCTTGTGAAAAATTAAACGTTTCCATGACAACGCCCTGACCGGCAAATGCCGCGTCACCATGAATAACCACAGGAACCACTGTATTTTTTTTCTGAAGATCCTGATTTCGGCGCAAGCGCGATCGCGCGGATCCCTCAACCACGGGGCCAATGATTTCCAAGTGAGACGGGTTAAAGGCCAGAGCCACGTGCATTACGGCCCCTGATTCTGTCCGTATATTGGATGAAAAACCTAAATGGTATTTCACGTCGCCTGTGCGTTCGAGTTTGATTTTTCCTTCAAATTCCTGAAACAATTCATTCGGATCTTTACCCAGCACGTTCACCAACACATTTAAACGTCCGCGGTGGGCCATGCCAATCACAATTTCTTTGACGCCATGGGAACAACCGCTGCGAATGATCTCTTTCATCATGGGAACCAACGCATCACCCCCTTCGAGTGAAAATCGTTTTTGACCCACATAACGCGTGCCCAGATAGCGCTCAAGGCCGTCAGCTGCAATCAGTTCGTCCAGAATTTTTAATTTCTTCTCTGCACTAAAACCGGGTTTACTTCGCACAGATTCTACTGTCTTCTGCAACCATTCAATTTCTTCCGTATTCGCAATGTGCATGTATTCAATGCCAATGCTACTGCTATACGTTTCACGAAGTGCCGCCTCAATGGTCGATAACGGTAGTGATTGTTCGGATGAAGCATGTCCGTCTGTTGACAGGTGACTTAAATCCGATTCGGACAAATGATGATATGCCAATTCGAGGCTAGGGACTGGTGCCCTCTCGGTCATTTCCAATGGATCCAGTTTTGCGGCAAGATGCCCATAGGTTCGATACGCATTGATCCAGTCCGCGACCTTGGCTTCTTTGTCATCCATGGATACCGATTGAACACGTATTTTATCCGCATTATTTAAAAAATAATTGCGTACATCGCGGTGCGAGGTTTCTACAGCCTGCTCGGTCGATCCGGGCAATGCATCAAACACAGCGCGCCAATCTTCTGACACCGTGGTGGGATCAACCAGATAGTCTTCATACAAACTATCGACATAACCCATGCTGCCACCCGACAGATAAGCCTTGGCCCCTTCTTGTTCTAAATAAGAACTACTCATTGCTCATTTCTCCAAAGGGAAATCATGTTTCCTGATTTAACATTTGTTTGCGTATCTCACCAATCGCATGACTGGGATTAAGTCCCTTTGGGCAAACCGTTGTACAATTCATGATCGTACGGCATCGAAAAACACTGAATGGATCTTGTAATTTTTCCAAACGATGCGCTGTCGCTGTATCGCGCGAGTCGGCCAAAAAACGTCTGGCTTGCAACAAACCTGCAGGCCCCACAAA
>DNVL01000272.1 GCA_003507515.1 Legionella sp. | reverse complement strand
AGCCATTTTACAATCGACAACCGTTCGTCGAGTTGTGTTTGATGCAGCGCTACGGATGCTTGCAAAGCAGGCTGATCACGATTCATCTCGCGGGACGCTTGATCTTGCGATATGGTTTCTTGCAATGCCAATATTTTCTGACCAAACCCTTGCGGATCAACACGCAGTTCATCAGCTAAGTCATTCGCGCGTAATGCGATTATTTTCAATTGATCACAGGTCAATTCAGCGGGATGATTCTCTGGGCATTGATGAATCACTTTTTGCAATGCCGTCATGTGTGAACGATAGTAAGCCTCATCATGCGTACATCCTATCGCCAAAAATGGCATCATCATTAGCACTGCATATTTTATCATGATTCGTCCTTTCGATTATAAACACTTGTTTAACCTAAAAATGGGGACCAAGCTGGTTCTTGTACATCGCCATCCCGAGAGGGCAACCGCATTTGGATGCTGGAGTCGAGCGACGTCACAGCCAACACGCCCTTATTCTGATAATGCGTTGCATACAAAATCAATCGTCCATTCGGTGAAACCGATGGCGACTCATCCATCTGTGAGTGTGTTAACGTCGTTACACGGCCTGTTCTCGTGTCTTGCAAACCAATATTAAACTGCCCATCTTCACGGTGAAGCATGACAATGTATTGTTGATTGGGTGTATACGATGCACGCGCATTGTAATTGCCCGTATACGTCATGCGACTGATGCCACCATCTGCAAGGGATAGACGATAAATTTGAGGTGAACCTCCGCGACCAGATGTAAAGAGCAAGGAACGTCCATCAGGGGAATAACGCGGTTCCGTATCAATGGCTTCGCCAAACGTGCGTTGTGTCATGCTACCCGTTGCCAAATCAACGGTATACACTTTAGGAGTGCCCCCTTTAGACAGCACAACGGCCAGCTGGCGACCGTCTGGAGACCATGCCGGCGCGCCGTTGATGCCTTGGAAATCCGTCAGCAAGCGACGTTTCCCAGTCGCAACCTCCACACTAAAAATTTGAGCGCGCGTTTTTTCAAAGGATACATAGGCAATTTTTGTTCCATCTGGAGACCAGGACGGCGACATGATGGGCTCAGATGACACCAACAGGCTATGCGGATTACTGCTGTCTACATCCGCTATTTCGAGAGAATATTGCGTTCTTCCAACCTCTCTTTTCACTAATATGTAGGCGATTCGGGTTGAAAAAATACCCCGCTCCCCCGTTAATTTTTGATACACTTCATCACTGATATGATGCGCAAGCGCTCGCAATTGTTCGTCGCTCACTTGATAAGTTTTCGAAAGTAACAAACGCCCCTGAGACGCTGCATCAAACAATTCAAATTTTACTTCATACCGATTACCGCCCAGACGACTCACACGACCGGACAACACACTATCCGCTCCTGCGCGTTGCCAAACGGCTATGGGTTGCGCATTGTTTTGCGAAGATGGGATCAGTTTAAATTGCCCGGACATGCGAAGATCATTGTCAATCACTTCAGTCAATGACTGGCTAGCACCGTCTGATCCAAATGCATTGATGCCAATGGGCAGGGCTGCATTGATCCCTTGCGTCAGCTCAAGATCCAATGAGAAGACGCCTGTACTATAAGCACTTAATGTCGCGGCTATAAAAAAAGTTGCCATCAATCGATTCATCACGCAATTACCCCCGAGCGTTTATTGGTCGTACGGTTAAACTAATATCCCGAAACAGATTAAAGGTGGTTGGATCATTGGGCACCGGTAAAGGCGATGCCTTATAAATCGCGGATTGCGCGGATCGATCTAAGATAGGATCGCCACTGCTACGCGTTAAACTCACCTCAAGAACCGAACCATTGGGTGCTAATCGAATACGAAATTGGCTAGACATGCTGCTGTCTGCATTTTGAGGTAAAATCCATTGTTGACTAATGGCACCAATGATCAATGCTTTGTATTTATCCACCTCACCCGCTATTCGCGCCGCGTTTGCACCCTCTACCGCTGCCTGTTGCGCCGCCGCTTGCTGTTTTTGAATGAGATCGGCTGTGGCCTTGTCAGCCTTTTCTTTGAGTGCACGTTGAGCGTTGGCACGCGCCAACTCGGTGGCTTTCTTTTGCTCTAACTCAGCCACCTTCTTCATCTCTTCTTGTTGTTTTTGCAAATGAGCTTGCTGCTGTTTCATCTCTGTCAGCCGCTTTTCTTCTTGGATTTTTTGTTGTGCCAATGCTTTTAAATGCTGTTCCTCTTCAAGACGTTTCTTTTGTTGTGCAATGGCCAGTGCCGCTGTTTCCCGCTTTAAAGACTCTAACCGCTGTTGTTCCTTCACGCGCTGTTGGCGTGCTAGCTCCATTTGCTGTGTTAAAGCACGTTGTCGGCTTTGCTCAGCAAGCGCAATGCGCGCGCGCTCATTCTTCAACCGACTGACCGCTTTCATGACCTCTTGGTTGTCTACACTGACCGCATGGAGAGGTTCTACTTGAGCGGGTTGTGCGGGGGTTAAGGGCTGCGGTGACGATTGGCCCGGTTCATTTCTAGCTTCAGCTGTTAATACAGGCCTGTCATGATGGCTCTCTGACATCAACAATATCACCAGTGACAAATGCATCAAAATAGCAAACGCAAACGCGATTCGATAACTGCGTGATTGCATCATCCTCGATCCTCAGCTGCATTGTCTGATGAGTCGGTCAGCAGCCCTACTTGGGCAGCACCGGCTTGTTTTAATACACTCATGGCAGACACGACCTTGCCATAGGCAACCCCTTGATCGCCTTTGACCAGCACGTTCAAGGCCTGGCCTGTCTGGTGTGCCAATTCTAGCTCAGCCGCTACGCGGACCATCAGCTCATGCGGCTGTATCGGCGATTCAGGACGTGTGTCAATATTCAAAAAATAATCGCCGTCACGATTGACAGAAACAATAATCGGCTCGCGGTCTGCCGCTTTTAAAGCGGAACTCGCAGCTTTTGGCAAATCCACAGTCACACCTTGCGTTAAAATAGGGGCTGTGGCCATAAAAATCACCAACAAAACCAACATCACATCAATATAAGGCACCACATTGATATCAGCCATCGGTTTGGAGCGTAGCGGTTTTTTTCTTAACATCAGTTTATCCTCTCGCAGGCACAGCGGTCTGTTCTTCCATCAGTGCTATCAGCTCTTCTTGGAACAAATCATAGCGATTCAGGAGTGCATTGGAACGTGTACTGTAACGATTAAACGCAATAACAGCGGGAATCGCTGTAAACAAGCCCAATGCAGTTGCCACCAAGGCTTCTGAAATACCGGGTGCCACCATTGCAATCGTGGCTTGCTGCGCCTGCCCTAACGCCTGAAATGTGGTCATGATTCCCAACACCGTGCCAAATAAACCCACATAAGGCGCCAATGACCCGACGGAGGCAAACAATGCAAGGTGCTGTTCTAACTGCTCGGCTTCCTTCGCGTGGCTGATTTGCATCACGCGTTGAATAGGTTCAATAACCCATTGTCCCAACTGACGAATACGTATAAATTCTTTAAATCCAGCATGAAAAATAGCGGCCAAACCATGCCTGTCTTCAATATTGCTATCAATGTCTGCGTACAATTTACTTAAATCCGTGGCCCCCCAGAATCGGCGGCTAAACGCGTCATATTGCTGTTGCTTTTGCTTAAAGTACCATGCGCGTTGCAAAATCAGGGTCCATGATGAGAGCGACGCCGCAATCAGTACCATCATCACCAGTTTTACAATCATACCGGCTTGTAAAAAATAACCCAACACGCTCGCGTGATTCCCCATGATTCATTCCTCGTTAAGCATTTTCAGGCATTTTCATGCCAAAGTGTTCATATGCCAGTGGCGTCGCCACGCGGCCTCTGGATGTGCGCATCAAAAATCCCTGTTGGATCAAAAAGGGTTCTAATACGTCTTCGATGGTGCCTTTTTCTTCGCCAATCGCCGCCGCAACATTATCCAACCCAACTGGACCGCCTGCAAATCGTTCAATAACGGCCAGCAAGAGTTTCCTATCCATGATATCAAACCCGTGGTGGTCGACATTTAACATCGTTAATGCAAGCTGCGCAATCTCGTGTGTAATGATACCATTTGCGCGCACTTGTGCATAATCTCGCACACGACGCAACAACCGGTTTGCAATACGCGGTGTCCCGCGCGAGCGCATGGCCATCTCCCTCGCGCCCTCGGAATCAACCGGCACATTCAATAGCTTGGCAGAACGTGTGACAATATGCTGCAGCGCGTCAACCGAATAAAACTCCAAGCGTTGCACGATGCCAAACCGATCACGCAAGGGTGACGTTAACGATCCTGCGCGGGTTGTCGCGCCAATCAGGGTAAAGGGAGGCAGCTCCAGTTTGATAGAACGTGCTGCAGGTCCTTCACCAATCATGATGTCTAACTTGTAATCTTCCATGGCAGGATACAAAATTTCTTCAATCACAGGGCTTAACCGATGAATTTCATCAATAAACAANNGCTAATGTTGTTTTTCCTAAACCTGGAGGCCCAAAAATAAGCACATGATCCAGCGGTTCATGCCGTTTAATGGCAGCCTCTATAAAAATCCGCATTTGCGAACGCACTTCTTCTTGACCTATGTATTCGTCAAGCGATAACGGACGTATCGCACGATCCAACGCTTCTTCGGAGAGGATCGGTTGCGTACTGATTAAACGGTCACTTTCCAACATGCAGGCTTTCGGTATATAACGATGCGTGGATTTTAACACAGGTTTTTGTGTGAGTACTCGATTTTTTAAAATCCGACTCATTTAAGTTTCACTTTACGTCATATGAGGTCGTGTCTAACAAAACACACCTGGTAGGGTCTGTTGACAACATCACATGTACTGTCGTACCATTACAATATTACAAATTAAAACGGGATCGTTACTATGCTGAAGCATTTATCATTCGACGAATTTTTAGGTTTTGCCAAATCTGCAAAACGAGTTGCTGTGTTTCGGGAAATCTTAGCCGATCGTTTAACCCCCATTGGAATCGTTGAGTCTTTAGCGGAAGAGATGTTGGATGGTGCAATTCTTGAGTCGGGCAGGCAACAAGAGGATGCGGGCCGTTATTCATTGATCTCTTTTGGCGCACATGCGCAATTAAGCGCTCAAAATGGCGTTGTATCACAACGGATTGGCACGACTATTACCTCGCATCAGTCTCATCCTTTTAGCGTACTCCGTCAGATGATGGCAGAACTGACTTGTGTCGGCCAGCCAGATAGGATGGACTTTGTTAGTGGTGCCATTGGTTTTCTGACGTATGATGGCGTTCGCCTGTTTGAATCAATACCGGATAGACATGTGCCAGCCAATCCGCTGCCTGACCTTTTCGTTAACTTCTATCAAACCACCCTGATGTTTGATCATCACCAGCACACGCTACTGATAAGTTTGGTGGTGGAGATTGGCGATAATCCATCCGCCGACTACTTATTAGCACAGGAAAAAATAAATCAATTGATAGCTAAAATAACCCGTGCTACTGGGGTGGAACCAACGCCCGCTCAATGCCATTCTGAGACACCGGTCGAGGTGGATGTAAGCGATGTAGAATTTTCACAGCTCGTCGCCCGCGCGAAAGACTATATTATAGCAGGTGATGCATTCCAAATTGTGCTGTCACGCTGTTTTAAAAAAAAGCATCTAGCCACCCCCTTTGATATTTACCGCGCATTACGCCGTGTGAGTCCAGCACCGTATATGTTTTATTTGCCATATAACGACAGCATCATCTTGGGCGCTTCCCCTGAAAAATTGATTCGAGTGCATGATCGAGAGGTCAGTATTAATCCCATTGCTGGAACGCGCCAGCGCATGAATAAAACGGCGATTGAATCACAGCGCATCAGGGATGAATTACTCAGTGACGAAAAGGAGCAAGCGGAGCATATGATGCTGGTTGATTTGGCGCGTAACGATTTAGGTGCTGTCTGTAAACCGGGCAGCATTCAAATCAAAGCATTACTCAATATCAAACATTTCTCTCATGTCAGCCACATTACCTCGGTCATAACCGGTCAACTACGAGATGATATGGATGCGTTTGATGCCCTAGCCGCAGCCTTCCCTGCCGGCACCTTAAGTGGTGCGCCTAAAATTCGCGCCATGCAAATCATTGATGCGCTGGAGACCTCAAGACGTGGCATGTATGGTGGAGCCATTTGCCGCTTTGATTATCAAGGCAATTTAGACAGTTGCATTGCCATTCGCATGGCGGTCTTGCAGGATGGCGTGGCAACGGTACGAACAGGCGCTGGCATTGTTTATGATTCTGATCCGCAATCCGAAGCGAATGAAACCCGCCAAAAAGCACAGTCGGTATTGGATGCCCTAGATCTGGCTGAAGCGGGGTTGATATGATGTTGATCATTGATAATTATGATAGTTTTACCTATAACCTCTATCAGTGTGTGGCTCAACGGCATCCAGATGTTCAAGTCGTGCGCAATGATAAAATGACCGTTTCTGAGATTATCGCGCTGCAACCGGATGGCATTATTTTATCGCCAGGACCCGGTCGACCCGAAAAGGCAGGTATTTGTGTAGAACTGCTGCAAACCATAAGCGCAACCATCCCAGTATTGGGCGTATGCCTTGGGCATCAGGCCATTGTCATTGCATTCGGTGGTCGGGTCATTCCTGCGCTAAAGATTGTGCACGGAAAACCGGATACCATTTTCCACAACCGCCAAATCATCTATCAGTCGCTCCCCCTACCGTTTCAAGCTGGCCGGTATCATTCATTGATGGCTGAACGCGCTACCTTACCAAACACCTTGCGCATTGAAGCAGAAACGCAATCAGGTTTGATCATGGGAATACGGCATGCAGAATTGCCGATTTTTGGTGTTCAGTTTCATCCCGAGTCTATTTTAACGCCGGATGGTCATTCCTTATTGCATGACTTTGTTCAACAATGCGTGCCCCCACGGGAGGTTCAATCATGTTAAAAGACAGCCTTCAGCAGTTGATGAAAGGACATGATTTAGATAGGGCGGCTTGTCAAAATGCCTTGACCTCCATGCTCGCGGAGGATGCAAATCCCGTGCAAACCGCCGCGTTTTTAGCATTGCTACACGCAAAACACGAAACGGCAGATGAATTGATGAGCCTGGTGCTTGCATGCAAGCAACGGATGCTGCCTGTACCAACACCGCATCGCGTGATGGACATTGTGGGTACGGGGGGGGATGGTGCACATACCATCAATATTTCAACAGGCAGTGCCATTTTGGCCGCCAGTTGCGGCGTTAAACTGGTTAAACATGGCAATCGGGCCGTCTCTTCTTTGGCAGGTAGTGCCGATGTTTTAGAAGCACTTGGCGTTGCCATTGATTTAACCGTCGAACAGATCATGGCAAGCGTTGATCAAATTGGCATTGGATTTTGTTTTGGGCCTCAGTTTCATCCTGCTATGCGTGCGTTACGCACAGTTCGCCAACAGCTCTCTATTCCTACGACGTTTAATATATTAGGCCCCCTATTAAACCCAGCCAATCCCGCCCATTATTTATTAGGCGTATTCAATGAGACGCTACTTCGTCCTGTGGCCCAATCATTACAGCAACTCGGCACGCAGCGTTCGGTTGTTGCGCACGGTTGTCTTCTGGATGAAATCAGCTGTATTGGACCGACAAAAATCATTGAAATAAATCAAACGGACCTCCACGAGTACACCATAAAACCAGGCCAATTTGGCTTAAAACAGTGCAACATGGCTGATTTACGCGGTGGCAATGCCCAAACAAATGCCCAAATATTATGGGAGGTCTTTTCCAATGGTCTACACCATCGACAGATTGCAGACACG
>DNVL01000061.1 GCA_003507515.1 Legionella sp. | reverse complement strand
TGCAAGTTTGGCCGTTGTCGCGGTGGTTGCCGTCGCTTTGCTTGTTTTTACGGGTACCCAGTGATTTTCCACAAGAAAAGCCTGAGGCCCTTTTCATGCTTTTCTGTCCAACGTCCAACGACAAAAAAAGTCTTCTATCCCTATAAAATCAATCCACATGCTTTGCAACATGACGAGCGCCTTATATCCTGCTTCTAAATGATAAGGCAGTATTTTATCCAGTGCTGAGTTATAGGCTAGAATTTGCTCCAGTTCATTCCCATCGCTTAAGGCAGCATTATTTTCCTGCACTTTGACAGCTGGCTCTACTTTATTTTCAATCATTTGTTGGAATTTTTGCTGAAAAAGACTTCTGACCAATTTAGGCCCTGGCATATTGCCGTCAAAGATACGATGATCCGCACTAATTGAAACGGGTAATATATCTTGTAACTCAAAGCTCTGGGTCGCCTTATTCCATACTTGCTTACGTTGCACCTCCAGCAACGTAAACTTCATCGATTCATTCGATCGTAGCGGTGATTTAGCGCGCGTATACCCACTGGAACCGATATTACTTAACGTCACCATCGAACTTCCTGGCATGGGATAAGCATATGTTCCAAAATTAAAATCATATAACATATCCGTTATGATAAGCTTCAGATGAGGATGCATCTTCTCGAGTTGCTCACGCTTCTTATAGCAAAACGTCATCATCTTTATCGCATTCCTAATCCGTGTTGCTAACGCCAAAACGGGCATCTTATGGCAATTTTCAAAAACAATATTTCCAATATGATGACCACACTCCGGTAATTTGACGACAACGGCAACGTACGCTTCCGTGCTCCTATAAAGCATCTTGTGACTCAGGAAGCATCTAAATGAATCGTCATCAGCCAATCCCTGGCTTATTGCCTGCAACATCAGCGTCGTTAATGTTTGGGACGCGTATTTTTTATTAAAAAAATCCAGGCAGCTGACATTGACATCAAACTCACCCACCATGGTTGGATCGTTGGGGTTATCCCACTGTGTCATAAACAATTGCTTGCCAGGGGTCATCTCAATTTGATGAATATGTTGGGCATACTGGTGAATTCGTGGAAAAATTTCATGGCTTATGTCCAGGAAAGATTGCCACATTTTGCCAGGAACCAAATTAATTTTGTTAAGCTGTTCTCGATGTTTTTTATCCAGTGCTTGCATGAAATCAATGGTACCCTGGATGCCTAACAACGTACTGACAGAGGATGCATATTTATATTGTGAAAAAATAGAGGCCAATTGCGTTTCCAGATAATCAAGCTTACTGCGCACAACCGCCATGTCAGGCAGACCTATATCACGGTACAAATCCGCTTCTCCAACATGACGATGCTCATCGTTAATAATGATAGAAAACACATTGGGGGCAATCTGCTGCTGATACAAACTATTGAAGATCTCTTCAATCCATCCTTCACCAATTAAATTCAGTAACACCACGCCGACTTTGGGACAATCCTCTTTTCGAATAAAATCACAAAGTTCCTCAACTTGCTCATTATATACCGGCGGCTGAGCATGCGGCGCACATAGCAGATAAACAATTTTGGTGAACACTAACCCATGAAAAATCTCGTCAAGCAACTGCATTCTCATGCGTTGTCTAAATCTTGGACTGGACATTTTTTTTTCAAATTTCAACGGGACCTGAATGGCCAGTACTTCCAGTTGAGCTAACAAGGAAAAAGTATAAATATAAAATAATTTATCGTGCTTGAGTTCAAAGGGCAGACCATCTTTAAATAAATCATCCATTCGACCCGTGATTAAAGCCTTCTCACTAGAAGTGATTTTATTCCACCCTTCAAAAATCCATTTTTCTGCGCCCCACGGAGACACTAATAATTTGTTAAGCTCATCCATCTTGTGCATCCAATGAATTAAAAGGGTAGATCGTTGAATCATAACGACCGACGATAGATGACGTCAAGTATCACGCTATATAGCGTACATTTATTATGGACGCTCAAACAGAATATGGTTAAACTGTATTGGAGGAAATGACATGCGTGTTTTTACATTGTCTAGAGCACAATAATAATGATAATAATTAAGGACAAGCCATGGTGATGATTATATTCTCGTTGNNCGGTTTGGTAATAGGTGGCCTGCTGCTGACTTCACCAGACATACTCTATGGAATAAATGAGCAACTTCTTCATTTAACATACAAGATATTTGACTATAGTAATAAAATATTATTGAGATTCGGTAAATACCTTAATACAACATGCATCAGCAGCAAAGGGAATTTCGAGTGTCGTATGGTCATTGCTGGTGTATCAATCTTCATAGGATTTTGTATGATATATAACGCCTATTACTATTCAGAGCATGATGCATTACCCCCGATCATTGATCATTTGTTAGCAGAAATACGGGTTCATTTGCGAACGCCTTGACAATAAGTAGACGTAGTCGTGATCCTCTCTGCGCTACTGGTTTTTTCTCATGAATTAAGCGATACTGCGGCATATAAAAATCAGCTAAGGTTTTCAACATAAAACCCTTTCTAAAGTGGGCAGGAAACAAATACAACTGCCGTCATCACCTGTTGAGTGTTTTCCCCACGGCAAACCGCCTGATTGAGCCCTTTACAGGGTCTGGCGCCGTCTTTCATAATACCGACTACCCGGCCTATGTATTGGGGGAAGAGAACCAAGACTTGGTCCAATTATTCCAGTACCTGCAAGCCGAACAAGAATCATTTATTTCGTATTGCAAGTCGTTTTTTCACCCTCTCAATAATGAATCGGAATGCTATTATGAGCTGCGCAAGCAATTCAACCAATGCACCGATCCTCGAACGCGTTCGGCCCTGTTTTTGTATTTAAATCGACATGGTTATAATGGTTTGTGTCGTTATAACAAGAAAGGCATCTACAATGTTCCTTTCGGCCGTTATATAAAACCTTATTTTCCTGAAAAAGAAATGCGTTTTTTTTATAATAAAAGCCGTTGTGCGGCGTTTGTTCACAGCGACTTTCAACACACTATTCTAAGTGCCAGGCCTGGTGACCTGATTTACTGTGATCCACCTTATTCCCCCTTGATACAGGAGTCAAATTTTTCAGCTTACACGAATAAAAAGTTTGGTGAACCCGAACACAAAATCTTGGCTGATTTGGCCAAAGATGCAGCCGCGCGTGGCATCACCGTGATCATTTCAAATCATGATACGGCATTTACGCGCGAGCAATATCAGGGAGCAGAAATTCGCTCCTTTGCTGTTAAACGGCTGATCAGTTGCCATTCCAAGAACCGATTGCCGGTCACGGAACTATTGGCTATTTTCCGTTAAGATCTGCGTTCTTTTAAGAAAAAGGAAGCCAACATCACCAGCAACAGGCAAGCAGGAAGCACAGACAAAGCCAATTGATAGTCCAATACAGAATAAATGTGTACGCCATCCACCACTTGACCACGGCTAAATGTATCCAGCAACCTACCCACCAATGGCTGGAAGATCACTCCCCCTAACGTCACAATCATGTTTGCCGCGGCAAACACCGTGCCAGATAATTCAACCCCACTGTTTTCTTTTGCCATCACAAAGATGATGATTTCGGTGGCACTAAACAATCCATACAAGAACATCAAAACATTCAATGTAGTATGGGACAAACCAGGACGGTACAAAATCACACTAATGCACACCAATGCGCAAAACGCACCCAGCACCAACGGCAGGACGCGACGACCTGTTCTGTCTGAAAAATAACCCGCAATCGGTGCACCCACCGCCCAGCCTAAAAACATGGCCGAAATGGTTTTGGCTGCTTCAATTTTTGTTAAATGATGGGCTTGCTCAAGATATGACTTCCCCCATAATTCTCCAAATACCGATAAAGACGTATACAGACAGGCTCCAACGAACGCGACCAACCACACTTGAGGGGATACTAACACGCGGATAATATTTCGATAAAAATCAGCCAAAGACAGTGCTTTTACAAATCGTCCGCCTGGTCCGTCACGAACGACTAACGCAATCAGTACGGTGAG
>DNVL01000130.1 GCA_003507515.1 Legionella sp. | reverse complement strand
ATTTCATCTTTACCTAGAGGTATCGTTTTAGTGATAATTTTAAAAGAAGGCTGATCAATTAATAACTGACCCAACAATGCTTCTGATTCACCGTAACCACTTGCTGTATCGAGCAAATCCACACCAAACGTTGAAGCTTTGTGAAATATTTGCTCAATAGTAGCTAGTTCAGGTTGACCATCCATATTCGTGATGCCATATTTCATCCCGAATTGAACAGTCCCTAAGGCTAACTTGCAACGGGTTAAATTCACGATTGCAGCACTTTGGAGAGTGATTCCACCACTTTGTTTTGTTGTTCTTCCTTAAGGTCATAAAACAAAGGAAGAGAAATTGCATTTTCATAATACCGCTCAGCCTCGATAAACTGTCCTGGCTGAAAATTCATACCCCGATAATAAGGTTGCAGGTGAACAGGGATGTAGTGGACGTTAATACCTATGCCTTCTGAGCGTAAATGATCAAACACCTGGCGTTTGTTTAACGGTGAGAATAATGGATTGACTTGCACTGCATATAAATGAAATCCAGAATATGTATCTTTATGCTGAAAGGGTAAAATCAATGGTAAATTGGCTAATTTATCATTATATACTGACGCCAGAAAATGACGGCGTGTTACATATAGCTCTAAACGCTCAATTTGACTCAATCCGAGCGCTGCCTGAATATCGGTCATTCGATAATTAAATCCGAGCTCAATTTGCTCATAATACCAATCTCCTGGTGAATCACCCTGCATTTGCTGCAGGTCGCGGGTTATCCCGTGGGAGCGGAATCGTTGCATCCGCTCGGCGAGGGCGGCATTATTGCTCATAGCCATACCACCCTCGCCTGTCGTAATAATTTTAACCGGATGAAAACTAAAAACGGTGATATCACTGTACTCACAACTTCCAATCGCTTTATTAACATATTGACCACCGATCGCGTGAGACGCATCCTCTATAATCTTAAAACCATATCGCTGTCCCAGTGCATATATTGCTGCCATGTCACACGACTGCCCCGCGAAGTGTACTGGAACTACAATTTTTGGTAGGGTTCCCAGCCGTTCAGCATGTTCCAGTTTCACTGACAGCGCGTCGACACTCATGTTGTAGGTGAGCGGATCAATGTCAACGAAATCCACGTTGGCACCACAATAGAGCCCGCAATTTGCTGAAGCCACGAAGGTATTGGGTGACGTCCAAAGCCAGTCGCCTGGCCCTAGATCCAGTGCCAGGCAAGCAATGTGTAAAGCACTGGTTGCCGAGTTGACCGCGACGGCATATTTTGATCCGGTTTTATCAGCCACGGCTTGTTCAAAACGCGGAACAATAGGACCCTGCGTCAGCCAATCAGACTGCAATACATCAACCACAGCTGTAATATCTGCCGGTGTAATATCTTGTCGACCATAAGGAATCATGTACGCTCTGCCATTTGATTGAATCGGATGATATCTTCTACGCTAAGAAAATGCGCATTTGTACCTGAGTTATACTCAAAACTTTGGGTAACATCACGCCCTGTTTCACCTAATTTATTTGGTGAGAATAAATTGCTATTATCCGCGAATGAAATAGTTGGCTTGATAACGAAATGATCATCAAATTCCAGTGTCAGATGCGAGTCGTCAGCAGGACACATGATTTCGTGCACTTTTTCACCGGGTCGGATGCCGATGATTTCTTGATGAAAATCAGGCGCCATGGCTCGGGCCAAATCAACCACACGGATGGATGGGATTTTAGGCACGAAAATTTCACCTCCGTGCATTCGCGCAAAATTTTCAAGCACGAAATCTACACCTTGCTGCAAGGTGATCCAGAAGCGGGTCATGCGTGGATCGGTAATGGGTAAGTAACCTGTATTTTCCGAAATCATTTTTTTAAAAAACGGAACGACAGACCCCCGTGAGCCCACCACATTGCCATAACGCACGACGGCAAATCGCGTGCAATGGCCTCCTGTAATATTATTGGCAGCAACAAACAACTTATCGGAGGCCAGTTTGGTTGCGCCATACAGGTTGATGGGATTGGCCGCCTTGTCTGTGGATAAGGCGATTACTTTTTCAACCTCTGCAGCAAGCGCTGCATGAATGACATTTTCTGCACCATGAATATTGGTCTTGATGCATTCCATGGGATTATATTCAGCGGCAGGAACTTGCTTGAGTGCGGCGGCGTGAATCACGTAATTGACACCGCGCATAGCCATGGTTAGGCGTGCTTGATCACGCACATCGCCAATAAAGTAACGCATACAATCATATTTTTCGGCGGGAAATTGTTGCGCCATTTCATATTGCTTTAACTCATCACGAGAATACACGATGAGTTTTTTCGGCTTGTACCGCTCCAGTATGGTTCGAACATATTGATGCCCGAAGGATCCACTGCCACCTGTAATAAGGATTGATTTATTGTTAAACATGGTGATTTCCCTATTTATACGCCATAATAATTTCTGTACCAAGCCACAAAACGATCAATACCCAAAGGAGCCGAGGTATTAGGCTTGAAGCCAACCCATTGGTGCAATGCATCCGTATTTGCGGCTGTGGCAGTGACATCCCCCGGTTGCATCGGTAAATAATTTTTTTTCGCTTCAACCCCTAAAGCCTCTTCCAGCGCATGGATATAGTCCATCAAGAGGATAGGATTATTATTTCCAATATTGAATACGCGGTATGGCGCATTACTAATGGCTGGATCAGGTTTTAACGCGTTAAATTCTGGTGATTGGGTTGCAGGCTTGTCTGTGACGCGTACGATCCCTTCAACAATATCATCAATATAGGTAAAATCACGTGTCATTTGTCCATGATTATATAATTCAATGGCATCTCCAGCCAACATTGCGCGCGTAAATTTAAAAAGCGCCATATCCGGTCGGCCCCAAGGTCCGTAAACTGTAAAAAAACGCAATCCTGTCGTTGGAATATCATACAAATGGCTATAGGTATGCGCCATGAGTTCATTCGCTTTTTTAGTTGCTGCATACAGGCTAATCGGGTGATCGATGTTTTGAGACTCATCAAATGGCAGTGAGGCGTTGCTGCCATAAACGCTGGAGCTACTAGCGTACACTAGATGCTCGATTTTTTGTGAGCGACAGCCTTCCAATATATTGATAAATCCTTGCAAATTGGCATCGATATAAGCATGCGGATTGGTAAGGGAATAACGCACACCCGCTTGCGCTGCCAGATGAACCACACGCTGAGGTTTCTCTTCTGCAAAAATCTCGTCGATTGATTCTCTTTCCGAGATATCCGATCGATGAAAGCTAAAATTGGAATAGGATAGCAAACGAGCCAGCCGCGCTTCTTTTAATGCCACATCATAATAGTCGTTGATGTTGTCAATCCCGATGACTTGCTCACCTCTCTCGAGAAAGCGCAATGCAGTATGCATGCCTATAAAACCTGCGCATCCTGTAACCATGACTTTCATTTGTTGTGTCCTTGTCTTGAGCGTTTCGTTTGAGCTTGGCGTTGGGTCACTGGAATGAACAACAGTGGCATTTTTTCATAAAACGCTGTGCGAACCCAAATCCTAATGGAACCGACTCTTATAGTCTTAAATCACTAGCTCCGCAGGGCAAAATATATTTAATATCATAGAGAACGTGTTCTTTTTTACCCAAAGCTCGAATGGCCATTTCACCCATGGATCTAAATTGCTCGTGTCCAACGGCTAAAACAACAGCATCGTAAGTTTGCGCTGTAGGCTGTTCTGTCAGAGTCAGACCATATTCGTGCTCAACTTCAGCCGCATTTGCCCAAGGGTCGCAGACATCTACGATGATATTGTAACCACCGAGTTCAGCAATGATATCAATCACACGTGTGTTTCTTATGTCAGGGCAATTTTCCTTAAAGGTTAATCCCATGACCAAAACTCGAGATCCGTCGACGTGGATTCGGCTTTTAAGCATCATTTTCACTAGCTGAGATGATATGTAAACACCCATGCTATCGTTTAGGCGCCGACCTGCCAAAATGATTTCAGGATGGTAACCAATGGCTTGAGCCTTGTGGGTTAAGTAGTACGGATCAACACCAATGCAGTGTCCGCCAACAAGGCCTGGTCGAAAGGGAAGAAAATTCCATTTTGTTTCAGCCGCTTTAAGGACTTCTTCTGTATCAATGTTCAGGCGATTAAAAATAATCGCCAATTCATTGATGAGCGCGATATTCAAATCACGTTGGGTATTTTCAATGACTTTGGCAGCTTCTGCTACTTTGATGCTCGAGGCTTTATGTGTTCCGGCGGTAATGATTTCATTGTAGAGCGCATCTACCATATCAGCCACTTCAGGCGTGGAACCGGAAGTCACCTTCTTGATGGTTGTTACGCGATGCTGTTTATCACCCGGGTTCACACGTTCGGGACTATAACCTGCAAAAAAATTGGTATTGAATGTTAATGCGGATACTTTTTCAAGGACAGGCACGCAAATTTCTTCAATAGCACCTGGATATACGGTTGATTCATAAATAACAATATCCCCCTCCTTGAGAATAGAGCCAATGGCTTCACTGGCCTTGATTAAAGGGGTAAAATCAGGTTGCTTATGCTCATCAATGGGCGTGGGCACTGTAATGATAAATATATCGCAAAAGGCCATGTCGGACAGTTTGGCCGTGAGGGATAGATAGCGCGCTTCCTTCAATTCAGTGGATGAAATTTCTAACGTTGAATCAAAACCGGATGCAATGTCACGAATCCGATTCTGATTAATATCGAAACCCATGACGGGACGTTTTTTTCCGAATTCAACAGCCAGTGGTAAGCCAACATAACCTAAGCCGATCACCGCTAATTTTCGCTCAATGACATCTAATTTTATCATGCTAAGTCCGTTTATTTTGGGGCGTTATATCCGAGTTTATTTTAAGTACGCTACTACAAACTGGAAAATCCTCTGCTCTGTTTTTTATATGACCACATGTTGCTTTTGTATTTCAACACGGTAACCATCAGGGAGACAAGCCCAGTCCATCAAATCGACTAAAAAAGGCAAATCACTGTCAATGAAGGCTTGTTTTAACTGTGCCAGATTATCGATTGGCTTGAGCAGTGCATTTGGATCACGCACCACAAGATCTAAGTCGCTTGCTTCATGTCCGCCACCCTTGACTCGGCTACCATAAGCCCATATCTCTAAGTCAGGGGCTCCTTTCTTTAAAATGGCTTTGACTTGCATAAAATCGTCGAGGTTTAAATCAAGCTTGGGCATGATCAAGTGATTCGTTGAGTCTTTGTGCGTCTTTTACAAAGCCAGGTAACAATTTCAGTGTCTCTTCAGCAAAACCCACGCCATAATCATGCGCTGTATTGTTCCGATTGTCGCGGTAGATAAACCAGCGTTTTGTTTCATCTATCGTGAGCAGACCATGCTTTGCTGCATGGCGAAAAATATCTTTGAACACCAATTGATCGACTTCTTTTGGGTTTGCAAAATAAGGCTTCAGTGCTTTTTTGAGCAAGGTTCCCGCTGTTTCTAATGTAAGCTCAAAGCCTTTGACCGTGGCATTTCGAAAAATCTCGTATTCAAGACTGCTGGGATTTTGTTCCATTAAAAAGGTGAGCGATTGGTTTAGTGTTTCAATGCAACGTTTTAAATGCGCCGTGTTTAATATCATACCATTTTAACCCTTCAGCTTTTGGTTTCAGGCACGCTACCGCCCTTGGATTTTATTTGTCAATTTCCAAAGAACCGATGCACCCAATCATCTACTTCCATAAATTTTTCTAAATCATTACCCTGCGGCTGCAACTGCACTGACGGATAATTCTACCAACTGGGGTCTATTAAACAAATTCAATAGTAAGGTCACACGTTCTTCACCACTGGCGGCCGTTACAACGGCCTCTAATGCTTTAAAGCAGCCATCGGTGACAACCACCTTGTCACCTATTTTATAATTGGGCTCGGGGCTGTCTCCATTTAACCGGGCACAGTGTCGTTGCAATTCTTCGACCAATTGATGCTCAAGACTGGCAGGCACGCCATTAAAGCGAACCATTTTGCTGACACCACGCGTTGAGCGAATAGCAGACCAGTTGTCTGCTTCACTTAATAAGACAAATAAATAATGAGGAAACAAAGGAGCAATAGTGAGCTGCACTCGCCCGGCTATTTTTCGTTTAATAGGATAGGTCGGATGAAAACAGGTGAAGTTTTGATTGGTTAAATGCAGCTCCGCTCGAAAACTTTCGCGAGCTTTGCATTGCACTAAATACCACTGACTGGATGAATACATCACAACGTACAACGCTCCCTGTTTTATGACGGCATATAATCGCGCATCATCACTTCATCTCCCTTATGCCATCTATATAGATGACTGAGATTTAATTCTAGGGTAAACATTGATGATTGTAAAGTCCCAGCGAGAAAACTTTTCATCCTCATTGCTTTCGTCACATAATAGATAATTGGCTATTATGTGACGAAAAATGAGTTGACTAATGTCGTCACGTAATGGACAATTCGCTATTATGTGACGGATGATGCGGGTATGAAAAAGAATAGTTCCCCTCCTTTTATTGGTCGCCAAAATGAATTGAATGACCTTCAGTTATTGTTCAAAAAAAAAACAGCGAGCCTTGTGGTTATTCAAGGGCGGCGGCGTATCGGCAAAAGTCGGTTGATTCAGGAGTTTGGCAAAACGCACCGATTCTACCAATTCACGGGCTTCCCACCCGCCCCCACAACAACCGCCCAGTCACAGCGTGATGAATTTACCCACCAGTTAAGCGCAGCCTTAGCCTTGCCTAATGTGACGGCGGATGATTGGAGTAAGGTTTTTTTATTATTGGCGAAGGATGTGGGATCTGGGCGTGTCATTATTCTGTTTGATGAAATTTCTTGGATGGGATCAAAAGATCCGAATTTTTTAGGCAAGCTAAAAACGGCTTGGGATATTTATTTTAAGACAAACCCCCAGCTTATTCT
>DNVL01000207.1 GCA_003507515.1 Legionella sp. | reverse complement strand
TGGCGAGTGAACGCTTTTGTTTTGCGATGCCTGAGACAGGCATCGGTTTTTTTCCGGATATTGGGGCGAGCTATCTTCTTTCGCGTTGCCCTGGGCATTTTGGGGTTTATTTAGGGCTAACGGGCGCTCGGTTAGGGCCCGGCACGTCTGCCGCATTGGGTTTGGTGAAGGAGGTTATCCCCTACGGTCAATTTTCAGCTGTTTTAGAAGCACTGGCGTCTGCTGATTTATCAACGGATGCTGATGCACAGGTCAGTCGTGTATTGGAGCTGTTCACACAACCGAAACAATCATCTGAGATGGATGCACTGCAACCGATGGTGGATGCATGCTTCAAATATGACAACATGGAATCTATCATGACGGCTTTGGCTGAAGGACTGGATCAATGGCATCGAGAAACACATCGCGTGTTATCACAAAAATCACCGCTGAGCCTCAAAGTGACGTTAGAGCAATTGAAGAAAGCAACGTCTATGGGCTTGGCCGAATGCCTCGAGATGGATTATTGTTTAACAGGCCATTTTCTGCGCGATTCTGATTTTTATGAAGGAGTCCGTGCGTTGTTGGTGGATAAGGACAATAACCCGCATTGGGATCCCAGTACTCTGCAACAGGTTACCGACGAAAAGATGACTGAATATTTTAGATCCGGATGACGGAAAGCCAGTGGGAATATGGCATGATAACGCATATCTGATGTCAGACGACGTTACATGCCTTTTTTGAGCGAAAAAACAAAGCTCTCCTCGTGATTATTTGTCATGTTTTATTTGTAAAGAATAAAAGCTAACAGTTCCTCCTGCTGTGTTTGATGTCCCATTATCGATAATATAAAGTCCTGCTTTAAAATATAGATTTTGTACGCCCCAACCAATGGTATTTTTTTTAGACGTATTGATTTTAGCCGTCATTGACGAGTCATTCACTTTAAGCGTTAATGAGCCATCCTTCAGCAAGGTGAGCCGATATATAAACATCTTGTTTAATGGTATGTTTTTAGCCAGGTTAACAATTTTTAAATATTTATTTTGGCCAGGAATGGTTCTTACTTGCCCATAGACACAACCACCACAAGGGGCTTTATTCGGATCCAACTTATTTAAATCATACGTTATTTTAAATAAGGGTTTGGCAGAAACCTTATTTCCGTAAGCATCTGTAACCGCCTTATGATGTATTTGTCCAATGACTATTTTTTTTGAGGGGGGAACTTGGCTTACCAGTACCGATGCGACCATCGTATGAGTAGAATAAGCACCTATCGTCCAGTTAAGAATTTCGGAAAACTCAGTCCGTGGGTAGTCACTGTTCTTTGTGGTTGCACCATTTAAAGGCGTAAAGAATTTCATTGCGCCGATTGCAGGCTCCGTAAAGAAATAGGGTGATTTTGTGTACCCTGAATTCTCAGCGGGAATGCCACTCAGCGTTGGCTGTGTGACGATGATAGCATTAGACTGGTTTCCCAATGGTAGGGGCATGGTGAGCTTCCAATTTTTTAAGTTAAAATTAGAAGAAGGCCGCACCAGCGGATCGAGTGCCGTAATGCTTAATACCCTAGATACTTGATTCGGTACATTTGTGAAGGATTGAACTGCGTTGACAGGAATCGTAATATTAATTTTTCCTGGAGTCATAGGTGCAATAAACAGGATATAATCTGCCCCACTGCCAGTAATACTATCGATTGCACCATTCGTTACTTGAACCTGGGAAGGATTTAGACCTAAGACGGGTTCACTAAATTTTACATTCACTTGAAATGTTTTGGTATATGGATATCCTAAAGAAGTTGTTTTCAAAGACACGGCAGGGGGATTTGTTGCTGCGACCGTGATAAAAGGAACTGCCAATGCCAACGAAAAAGACATTGGAATAATGAAATGTTTCATTATGCTCTCCGATACAAGCTATTTACATCTGTTCTCCTTGGTTTAAATTCATCCTATTTGCTTATTATAGAGCATATTTTGAACGAATATTGGCGATGCGCAACAAAAATACGCCTAGAATCCATTGACGTNNAGCTGGCAGACGTAATCGTGGCGGGGACTTCTCGTTTCTTCCAATTCAACAGCAGGGACGCGGCCACTCCCGCAATCAACCCCCAAAATGCTGCCCCCACGCCGAAGAGTGAGAGGCCTGATGCTGAAATCAATATGGTGATAACGGCAGGCTCACGTTCCTGCTCGTCTTCTAATGCGGTCTTGAAACTGCTGCCGATGGTGCTAAACACCGCAAGCCCTGCAACAGCCAATGTGAGTTCCTTTGGAAAGGCAAAAAACAGGGCGACAACAGTGGCACCGAAGGTACCAATGAACAACCAGCAGAGACCTGCGATGATGGTTGCTTTGTAACGATTTCCCGGATGGTCGTCGGCTTCTTCTCCAGTGCAAATGGCGGCAGTCATTGCAGCCAAGCTGATGGAGTAGCAACCGAAGGGTGCGAAAATGAGTGTGGCTACGCCGACCCAAGTAATCAAGGGTGAAATCGGTGGATTAAAGCCTGACGCATTCATGACGGCAATGCCGGGGACATTTTGTGAGGTCATGGTGACAATAAACAAGGGGATACCAACGCTTATTAATGTTGCGAGTGAAAACTCAGGTTGCGTAAAGGTGGGGGTGGATAATGCAAATTCGAAATGATCCAAATGAAACAGCCCCCCCAGCATGGCGGTAAAAATCCCGCTGGCCAATACCACAATGATCACGTAACGTGGAAAAAATCGCTTGCCGACCAAGTAGGTCATGAGCATTGTGCAAACCAACGGAAACTGATCTTGCATGGCAACAAATACATTCATCCCGAAGTGAATGAGAATGCCGGCCAACATGGCGGCCGTCAAAGAACGTGGGATGTGTACCATTAGGCGCTCAAAAAGACCCGTCATGCCCGATATAATCGTTAATACGGCGGCAAAAACAAAGGCACCAATGGCTTCAGGCATCGAAACCCCAGCTAAACTCGTGACCAATAAAGCCGCCCCCGGCGTTGACCACCCGGTTAATATAGGCGTGCGATAATACAGTGAAAAACCAATGCTTGTGATGGCCAGACTTAACCCTAATGCAAAAAGCCAGGAACTTATTTCGGCAGGTGAGGCACCAGCGGTGGTTGCCGCTTGAAACACGATAACAGCGGAGCTGGTGAATCCCACCAGAACGGCCACAAATCCAGCGGTGATGTTGGAGAAAGAAAAATAGTTAAACATGTGGTTTCCTGGTTTGAGATGCTACGTTGCAAACGGCGTGTTTATTTTAACATAATTTTCATATCGTTTGTGGCTTATTTGTTTATTTTTTACAGCCTGAAGAAGCGCACAGCCGGGTGCATCGCGGTGATTGCAATTGCGAAATTTGCAGTTGGATAAAAAAGGTCGAAACTCTCGATAACCGTTCGCGATATCACTGGCCGGCATGTGCCACAGTCCAAATTCTCGAACGCCGGGGGAGTCGATGAGTGCACCGCCGCTAGGAAGATGATAAAAACATGAGTTACTGGTGGTATGGCAGCCTAATTCACTTTTCTCTGAAATCGCAGCCACGTGTATGATGGATGGTTCATTCGGCAGCATCTGTGCTATCAGTGATGATTTCCCAACGCCTGATTGGCCCACGAATACGCTAGTGTTGTGATTGAGTGCGCGTTGCAAGTCTTCATAGCCTTGTTTCTGATCATGCCCTGTCAAGATCAGGGAATAATCAAGCGCCGAATGGTATTGCT
>DNVL01000162.1 GCA_003507515.1 Legionella sp. | reverse complement strand
ATAAGCCTGTCAAGGAATTCATACATGCGTGCACTACGCAATGTCACCTTACAGCCAATCGGCCAACCTTCACGAATTTTAAAACCTGCCAAAGATTTTTTTGCCAAGGTTACCACAGGCTTTTGGCCTGAGATCCTTGTCATGTCATCAACCGCAAAATTCATGACTTTTTTGTCACCAACCGCTTCACCAACACCCATGTTGAGTGTGATTTTTTGAATTTTTGGGACCTGCATGACGCTGGTGTACCCAAATTTCTTCATCATCATATCAACAATATTGTCTTTGTAAAATTGCTTGAGTCTAGCCATTTCAATCACCTAATTAAACAAGGTCAACCACTTCATTATTTGATTTGAAGTATCTTACCTTATGCATAACTCCATCTTTTTCAAGATACCTAAAACCAACTTTATCCGCTTTTTTTGTCATCGGATTATAAAGCGCAATGTTTGAAACATTCAAAGGGGCTTCTTTCGTAACAACCCCACCTTTTTGCTCTAACTGAGGGTTTGGCTTCACGTGCTTTTTAATCAGGTTAGCACCTTCAACAACAACCTTCTCTCCAATGACTCGCAATACTTTACCAATGTGGCCTGCACTTTTACCCGTCATGACAACAACGGTATCTTCTCTCTTAATGCGTTTCATAATTTGTCCTTCTCACAATACTTCAGCAGCAAGAGAAATGATTTTCATAAATCGTTCTCTTAATTCGCGAGTTACAGGTCCAAAAATCCGCGTACCAATCGGCTCATGTTGATTGTTTAAAAGCACCGCCGCATTCCCATCAAAACGAATGAGCGAGCCATCATCACGACGGACACCTTGTGCTGTGCGAACAACGACAGCATTCATAACAGAGCCTTTTTTAACTTTGCTACGTGGAATCGCATCTTTAATGCTAACTTTAATCACATCACCTACACGGGCATAACGTCTATGTGAACCGCCAAGCACCTTGATACACATCACTCTACGTGCTCCGCTATTATCTGCAACATCAAGCACAGTCTGCATTTGTATCATAATATTCCCCAGCTCTAAATTCGACCAGAAAAAGGCTGCTGATTATATCAGGCCTCTTAGTATTTTAATAGTGTCAACAGTGGAAATTAAGCAATTACTTCCACTAAAACCCAGCTTTTCATCTTCGACATGGGCCTGGATTCTTGAATTTTAACCGTATTGCCTACTTTGCAGACTTGATTTTCATCATGGGCATGAAGCCTGGTTCTTCTTCTCATTATTTTCCCATATTTGGGGTGCTTTACGGTTCGCTCAACAACCACTACAATTGTTTTTTGCATTTTGTCACTAACGACTTTACCAATCATGGTTCTGCCATTTGATTCGCTATTAGACATGACTCTTTCCCGCCTTTTCCGTCACAATTGTTTTCACTTTGGCTATAGCTCTTCGGGCTATTTTCACAAAATGAGTTTTATCAAGCGCACCACTTGCTTTTTTCATGCGCAAAGTAAATTGCTCTTTACGCAGAGAAAGCAATTCAGCTTGCAATTCATCAAGGGTTAACTTTCTTAATTCATTCAAATTTTTCATCACATCACCTTCCGCTCTTCAAACATTACTTTGAATGGAAGTTTGGCTTTCGCCAAATCAAAGGCTTCAACGGCTAACTCGCGGGTCACGCCTTCCATCTCAAATAGTATTTTGCCAGGTTGAATTTGTGCAACCCAATACTCGACACTGCCCTTCCCTTTACCTTGCCTTACTTCCAATGGCTTTTGTGTAATCGGTTTGTCAGGAAATACTCGTATCCAAATTTTACCACCACGTTTAATATGACGCGTCATTGCCCGTCGAGCAGCTTCGATTTGTCTTGCAGTCAGCCGACCACGTTCGAGCGCTTTCAGGCCAAATTCTCCAAAGCTAACGCTCGAGCCTCTCTGTGCAAGACCACGATTACGGCCTTTCATTTGTTTACGATATTTTGTACGTTTTGGCTGTAACATAATTGTAAATCCTCACTCACTTGCCGCTGTCAACAGGACGACTTTTCTGTGGAATGGTTTCGCCCTTGAAAATCCAAACTTTAACCCCAATAATTCCGTAGGTTGTTTTGGATTCAGCCGTGCCATAATCAATATCCGCACGGAACGTATGTAAAGGAACACGCCCTTCACGATACCATTCGCTGCGCGCGATCTCAGCGCCACCCAGCCGGCCGCTGACACAAATTTTGATGCCCTTGGCACCCGCCTTCATTGCGGTCTGAACAGCTCGCTTCATGGCACGACGGAACATAACGCGCTGTTCTAGCTGCTGCGCAATCCCTTCAGCGACCAAGGTTGAGTCCAACTCAGGCTTACGAACTTCTTCAATGTTCAGATGAACAGGAACACCCAATTGTGCGGCAATCTCAGCGCGCAAGGCCTCTATCCCGCCACCTTTCTTACCAATCAAAACACCTGGCCTTGCTGTATGTATTGTCACAACAGCATTGTTTGCCGGACGCTCGATCTGAATTCGACTAACGGCCGCGGACATTAATTTCTTCTTCAAGTACTTTCGTAAATTAATATCTTGATTCAACAATTGAGCATAGTTTCTATTGGCAAACCATTTTGAATTCCAATCTTTATTAATGCCCAGTCGTATACCGATTGGATTTACTTTCTGTCCCATGGCTTATTCCTCGTCAGACACTTTAATGGTGATATGGCAGGTGCGCTTGGTGATGCGATTGGCACGACCCTTAGCACGCGGACTAATACGCTTCAGAGAAGCGGCTTCATCTACACATATCATCCCTACTTTAAGTTCGTCGATATCAGCACCGTCATTGTTCTCTGCATTAGCAATGGCAGATTCCAATAGCTTCAGGATCAGATGAGCACCTTTTTTAGGTGTAAACCGAAGAACATCGAGAGCCTTTGCGACCTTCATGTTCCGAACCATGTCAGCAACCAGCCTGGCTTTTTGCGCAGACATTGGTGCCGCTTTCAATTTTGCTGTAACTTCCATCGTCGCCTCTTACTTGCCTTTGGCTTTTCTGTCGCCAGAATGGCCTTTGAATGTACGGGTCATCGAGAACTCACCCAGCTTGTGACCAACCATGTTGTCTGTTATATACACAGGAATATGATCTTTGCCGTTATGAATAGCAATAGTCAAACCAATCATCTCTGGGATGATCGTCGAACGTCTAGACCACGTTTTAATGGGTTTTTTAGACTTCGACGCAATCGACACTTCCACTTTATTCAGCAAGTGATTGTCGATAAAAGGACCTTTTCTTATAGAACGAGCCACCGTGATACCCTCTCAACTAATTATTTTTTCTTACGTCTTCTGACAATGAATTGGTCAGTACGCTTATTGCTTCTTGTTTTGTAGCCTTTGGTAGGAACGCCCCAAGGAGAAACGGGATGCCGTCCACCGGATGTCCTGCCTTCACCACCACCATGCGGGTGATCAACAGGGTTCATCGCAACACCACGTACTGTGGGTCGTATGCCACGCCATCTAGATGCACCGGCTTTACCCAAGACTCGTAAACTGTGTTCACTATTGCTCACCACACCAATCACAGCACGGCATGCAAGCAATACTTTACGCATTTCGCCTGAGCGCAGCTTTAGGGTTGCATAAGCACCTTCCTTCGCAACGACTTGTGCGCTGCACCCAGCACTGCGAATCATTTGCGCACCCTTCCCAGGTTTTAATTCAACACAGTGAATGGTTGTGCCCAACGGAATATTCTTTAAAGACAAGCAGTTTCCGTTAGCAATGGGTGAATCATCACCACTCAATACCACCTGATCCACTTGAATACCTTCAGGAGCGATAATGTAACGCCGTTCACCATCTTTGTAAAGAACCAATGCAATTAAAGCCGTTCGATTAGGATCGTATTCAATTCGCTCTACACGTCCTTCTATGCCATCTTTTAAGCGCTTAAAGTCAATGATTCGGTATTGACTACGAACACCACCACCAATGTGACGAACTGTAATTCGCCCTTGATTGTTCCGTCCACCGGTCTTGTTTCGTTTCTCGACTAAAGCCGCATGTGGCTTGCCTTTATGTATATGGTGATGAACTACACGAATCTCACCCCGTCTACCGGGCGAGGTCGGTTTTGATTTTATTAATGCCATCTTGATCTGCCTTATTCTGTCACTGTGAAATCAATGTCATCATCTGGATGCAAAGAAACAAATGCTTTTTTCCAATCACTGCGTTTTCCAGATGTTTGCTTAAAGCGCTTTTTCTTTCCCTTCACATTCAAGACAGAAACATTTCTCACTTTTACGTTAAACATCTGTTCAACAGCAAGTTTTATCTCAAGCTTTGTCGCAGTTTTCATTACTTTAAATGTAAACTGTTTAAATTTCTCAGCCATAACGGTTGTTTTTTCAGAGGTGTGCGGCTCTCTTAGAACCATCAACAACTTTTCAGCATTCATTGCAACTGCTCCTCTAATTTTCTAATTGCATCTTCGGTGATAACCACTTGCTCATACCGAAGCAAACCAACCGGATCCAATGCGCTAACATCACAGATATCATATTGAAACAGGTTCCTCGATGCCAAATATTCAAACTCACCTACTTCACTCATTACAATCAGTGCACTCTTCAATTCCAGCGCATCCATTTTAGCAATGAACTCTTTGGTTTTTAAAGACGCACACTGAAAATCACTGACCACCATTAGGTTGCCCGTGCGGTGGAGTTCGGAGATTATACTACGCATTGCGCGTTTGTACATTTTTTTATTAATTTTTTGTGAATAATCACGTTTTTTAGATGCAAACGTCACGCCACCTGAACGCCATAAGGGGCTTCGGATGGTTCCGGCTCTAGCGCGACCGGTCCCTTTTTGGTTCCAAGGCTTTTTACCACCACCCCTGACTTCAGATCGTGTTTTCTGAGCGCTGTTACCACTACGGGCATTATTCATAAACGTTACAACCGCTTGATGCACCAAGCCTTCATTATAGTCATAACCAAACACAACAGGACTCACGTTGAGCGTTAAGTTTGTATCTTTTGTCATGAGTTCCATTATTTGCCCCTTCTCTGCATTTTAACGGCGAGCTTTACTTCCACTCTTACGCCAGGTGCGCCTGGAATAGCTCCTTTGATCAAGAGCAAATGACGATCTGAATCAATTCGAACGAGTTCCAGTGACTGTGTGGTGCAACGTTCATGGCCCATGTGGCCTGCCATCTTTTTGCCTTTGAATACGCGACCAGGCGTTTGATTCTGACCAATAGAACCTGGCACACGATGCGAACGTGAATTACCATGGGTTGCATCTTGTGTTCTGAAATTGTGGCGCTTAACAGTTCCTGCAAACCCTTTCCCTTTCGAGACAGAGGACACATCAACCATTTGCCCCTCCTGAAACACGTCAGAAACACGAATAACCTGACCCAATTCAAAGCCTTCAACTGAATCCAGTCTCACTTCACACATCATATCGCCCGCGTCAATCCCGGCCTTGGCAAAATGCCCTGCCATGGGTTTGTTGACTCGACTCAATTTCTTCGTGCCACCCGTCAATTGGAGTGCTGTGTAGCCATCCGTTTCAATATTTTTTACTTGTGAAATACGATTTGGAAGAGCCTCTACAACAGTGACAGGAATTGATTTTCCCTCTGGAGTAAAAACCCGCGTCATACCGATTTTACGGCCTAAGATTTTACGGCCTACAAGCTCACCGATCATCATTCTAACACCTCGTTAATATTCTATTCCTGTCAGCTCTGAAATAGCGGACAATTTTACGCATCAATTTAAACATGTGTTCTGCACAAATCTAGAAAACGAGCGGTAACTATCAATTATCATCCAGACTAATTTGAACGTCTACGCCAGCTGCCAAATCCAATTTCATCAATGCATCGACCGTTTTTTCAGTTGGGTTTACAATAATAACCAACCGTTTATGCGTGCGTAATTCATATTGATCCTGCGCATCTTTATTAACATGCGGAGAAACAAGAACTGAAAACTTTTCTTTTCGCATGGGCAAAGGAATAGGGCCTCTTACTTGCGCACCCGTACGTTTTGCCGTATCAACGATTTCTCGTGTTGAAGAATCAATCATTCGATGATCAAACGATTTAAGCCTAATTTTAATATTCTGATTATTGCTCATTTTTTTTACTCAATTATTTTAGCGACAACACCGGCGCCGACTGTGCGACCACCTTCCCGTATTGCAAAACGCAAGCCTTCGTCCATTGCAATGGGTGCATGCAAATTGACAATCAAATGAACATTGTCTCCCGGCATAACCATTTCAATTCCTTCAGGTAAATCACACGTCCCGGTCACGTCCGTTGTTCTAAAATAGAACTGCGGGCGATAGCCGTTGAAGAATGGCGTATGACNNGTATGACGACCACCTTCATCTTTTGATAAAACATACACTTCAGCTTCAAACTTTGTGTGAGGCTTAATAGAACCTGGTTTCGCTAACACTTGTCCACGTTCTACATCATCACGCTTTGTGCCACGTAATAATACACCAACATTGTCACCTGCACGCCCTTCATCCAACAATTTCCTGAACATCTCAACGCCCGTACACGTTGTTTTAACCGTGTCACGAATACCAATGATTTCAACTTCTTCACCGACCTTCACAATTCCACACTCAACACGACCCGTCACAACGGTTCCTCGTCCTGAGATGGAAAATACGTCTTCAATTGGAAGCAAGAAGCTTTTATCAATGTTGCGCACGGGTTCAGGAATATAAGCGTCCATCGTCGCAACCAATTTTTCGATGGATGGAACGCCAATTTCGCTCGTATCACCTTCTAAGGCTTTCAGCGCCGAACCTACAATGATGGGTGTATCATCACCAGGAAAGTCATAAGAGCTCAACAAATCGCGAACTTCCATTTCAACCAACTCTAATAGCTCGGCATCATCAACCATGTCTGCTTTATTTAAATAAACAACCA
>DNVL01000057.1 GCA_003507515.1 Legionella sp. | reverse complement strand
GTGATGACCACATCAACAACACGCCTAGGCAAATCAATCTGTTCAAGGCATTAAACGCGTCTGTGCCGGTGTTTGCTCATTTGCCGATGATATTAGGCGATGATGGCAAACGCTTGTCGAAGCGTCACGGCGCGGTGGGTGTGATGCAATTTAAAGAAGACGGGTTTCTTCCACACGCGCTTTTGAACTACTTGGTACGGTTAGGCTGGTCTCATGGCGATCAAGAGTTATTCAGTGTAAACGAGATCATTGCGAGCTTTGATTTAAAAAATGTGAGCCGTGGGGTGTCGAGCTTTAATTACGACAAATTGCATTGGATAAACCAACATTATCAAAAAAGCGATTCCCCTGAATGTGTCGCCAATGCATTGGCGTGGCACTTTGAGCAACAAGGGATAGATGTTAGTGCCGGCCCAGCCCTGGCTGATTTAGTAGCGGTTCAAGCGGAGCGGTGTAAAACCTTGGTTGAGATGTGCAGTATCAGCCAATATTTTTATCGAGACGACATTGACTATGATGAGGCCGCGGTTAAAAAACACCTGCGTCCTGTGACGCTAGATCCGTTAGTCGCATTGCTTGCGCGGCTTGCCCAAGTGACGGATTGGCATCGTGATGCGCTACAATCTTGTATTAACGATATCAGTGCAGAGTTTGATATCAATATGAGTAAAATCGCCCAACCCCTGCGCGTTGCCATCACAGGCAGCAGCATGTCTCCATCGATTGATATGACCCTAACGTTACTAGGAAAGCCGCGGGTTCTGAGTCGTTTGGAGCGAGCCTTGGGGTGGATCCGTGAGCGTGCTGCAGCCGGTTGAAATCATGAGGCAGTTTGTATTCGTCAATAAATAATATAATATGAATCAAGGCTGCCTGTTTCTAACGGATGTGTCGAATGGAATCATGACAGATGAAGCAAGTGAATGGAAATCAGCGAGGTGTTTATGTTTAAATATATCATTGCTTGGTTATTAGGTGTTCCTTTAGGGATATTGGCTTTAATATGGCTTGTAGCGCATCTGTTTTAAATCAATGACCTACTGACTATGATGACTGTCATCATAGTCAGAGGAAACGCAGTCATATTGCTGGCCCTAATACTGGCTCGTCACCCGTAAAATCTCAGCCAGTGAGGTGTCGCCCAGCAGCACCCGTTTGAACCCGTCTTCTCGAATGCTGGGGGTGGTGGAGCGGATGTAGGTTTCCATTTTTTGTACGCCTTCATTGCGGTGAATCATGCCGCGGAGCGTATCGTCCAGCGTAATCAGTTCGTAAATGCCGGTGCGCCCGCGATAACCGAGGTGATTGCATTGCTCGCAACCTTTTGGTTCACAGACGTTGGATACATCCGTGTTGGGTTTAAGTTTCATGAGTTCGCGTTCATCTGTTCGCAAGATGCGTTGTGTTTTGCAATGGTCACAGAGTTTTCGAACCAAACGCTGCGCGATAAGGCCAACAATACTGGACGAGAGCAGAAAAGATTCTACGCCCATGTCATTCAAGCGCGTGAGTGCGCCCAATGCACTGTTGGTGTGAAGCGTGGATAAGACCAAATGCCCCGTTAAACTCGCCTGGATTGCGATCTCGGCGGTTTCTAGATCCCTGATTTCACCAATCATCACCACATCAGGATCTTGCCGCAAAATCGCACGCAATCCTTTGGCAAACGTCATTTGTACTTTAGGGTTGGCTTGTGTTTGCCCAATGCCAGGTAAATCGTACTCAATGGGGTCTTCAATGGTTAAAATATTTCGACTGACTTGGTTTAATTCGGTGAGCATGGCATACAAAGAGGTTGTTTTGCCTGATCCAGTAGGGCCTGTGACCAGCAGAATGCCGTGGGGCTCTGCAATCATTTTTCGGATGATCTCAAGGGCGTCCGTCGGCATGCCTAATAGGCTTAAATTCAGTTGAGCGGCTTCTTGATCCAAAATACGCAACACAATCCGCTCGCCGTGGTTTGAAGGCAACGTTGATACGCGCACATCAACGTTGTGTCCGCCAATGCGCAGTGCAATTCTGCCGTCTTGTGGGACTCGTTTTTCGGCAATGTCTAATTTTGCCATGACTTTAACCCGCGAAATCACCAAGGGCGCAATACCGCGCTGGATTTCCAGTACTTCTTGCAATACGCCATCGACGCGGTTTCTGACCACAACGCGGGTTTCATAGGTTTCAATATGGATGTCGGAAGCTTGTTGTTTAATGGCTTGGGTAAAGAGGGCATTGATGAGGCGAATAATGGGTGCATCGTCTTGGTTATCCAATAAATCCTCGCCTACGTGCAGTTCTCGGGCCAATTCCATCAAGCTGATGTCTTCTTCCATTCCTTCTGTAGCCTCTAAAATGGCCGATTGGGATTGGTAGACTTGTGTTAGTAATTGTTGAAATTCTGAGGCGCTCACCGGCTGTAATCGTAAATCACATTGCAATAATCGCTTCACTTCAGCAAAAATCGTAAACGGGATGTTGGGGAGGTGGTTGATTTGAACATGCCCATTGGGCTCAAGTTCTGTCGCCACCACGCCGTGCTTTTTTGCAAACAGATAGGGCAACCGGGTGATGGGCTCACGGGTATCCATTGCTTATTTCGTCGCCATGCGTGGGTGGGCGAAGGGCTTCGGCAGCGCAGATACATGCAAGGGGGGTACGATGGTTTTATTATTATAGGGGTTATATACCTCTTGTGAGCGGGCGATCGCCAGCTGATCTTGTCGCACATGGTTGTATTTTCCTCCGGTTATCTCCATGGCATCTTGTTCTGTTCGTAGTATATGGGGTCTTATAAACACCATCAAAACTTTCTTTTCGTGTGTGACGGCGTTGTGTTGAAACAAGCGGCCAATGCCGGGTATACCGCCTAAAATGGGCAGGTTATTGTTCTCATTGTTGATACGATCCTGGGCCAAGCCACCAAGCACAATCACGTCGCCGCTTTCAACATGCACCGAGGTGACAATGGCACTGATATTAAAAGTAGGGTTTGGGTTGTTGCCCAACAAGTCAGGCGACGCCAGGGTG
>DNVL01000115.1 GCA_003507515.1 Legionella sp. | reverse complement strand
TTGTCGATTTCGACCCCGTCCGCGCAAAAGCAGAAGGCCGCGAACCTGAAGGAATCGATGCAGAACCAGCCGCGCTTTTTCCTGATGGTTTTGAAGAGTCTGAGTTGGGGTTGGTGCCGAAGGGGTGGGGGCACGTCAGTTTGAGAGAAGCCGTTAATATTTTTGATTCACAACGAGTACCTCTTTCTGGCCAAGAACGGGAAAAAAGAAAAGGAACTTTTCCTTATTATGGCGCAGCTGCTCTGATGGATCGTATTGATGATTATCTCTTTGACGGTATTTATTGTCTGCTTGGTGAGGATGGGTCTGTCGTTAAGACTGATGGATCTCCTGTTACACAATATGTGTGGGGTAAAATATGGGTTAATAATCATGCTCATGTCTTACAAGGTGCTAATGGGGTGAGCACGGAACATCTATTATTAGCAATTAAAGAAGTAAATGTTATCCCGTATGTTACAGGTGCAGTTCAGCTAAAATTAAGTCAGTCAAATATGTGGCGTATACCTTTTTTAATGCCAACAAAAGTGATAGCAGAATGTTTTGACGGATTGATTTCGCCACTATTTTCAAAATTACGTCATAATTCAGAGCAAATTCAAAATTTAATTATTCTTCGAGACATCCTATTGCCGCGTCTTATTTCCGGTAATTTGCGACTAGATCAAGTTGGATGTATGGTATGAAAAGAATTATTAGTGCTAAAACCTGCATGGAGTTTCGTGAACATTTTGTCGGTTGTACTCTTCGCGAAATATCCAATGCCTTTGATGCGTATGAGGTGCGTTGTAATCTTGATTATCAACCACCAAGGCTCACTGGCGAAAGACGGGTATTGGTTGAGCAATACTATCACACAGTTGATTGGACTGATCGAAAAAGCGCAGGTAGAGTATTAAAGGTTTTTGAAAACCAAGTTTCAAAATTGTTTGATCCAAAGGAATCGTTTGACTGGTTTATGAAAACAGATTCTGAAAAAGAGGATTATCAAAATTTTAGTTGTAACGTGGCTAATAAATTGATTTCGTTTTTAAAACAGGATGGGTTTGAATGGCACAACGGTAAATTTATTGAGTCAATGGCGTCTTCAGGATTTGGTGATCTTTCAGATCTTACAAAACCACTTGAAGGATCTCACATAGCAATGCAAATTCAGCGCATGAAAGAGTCTGTCGATGTTGATCCATCCCTTGCGATTGGTACAGCCAAAGAGCTGATTGAAACCGTATGCAAAACAATACTGGAAGAGAGAGACGTACTCATAACATGCACCCCAGAAATCCCTGTTTTAACCAAGACACTCTTGGCTGAGTTGTCGTTGGTTCCAGAAGGGATTGACGATGGAAAGCGTGGCGCTGATTTGATTAAAGCGATTCTTCGAAGCCTTGGCACTATAGGTAATAATCTTGGTCAGCTTCGTGGTCTTTATGGTACGGGTCATGGTAAAACTGCAAAAACACAAGCGCTGCAATCACGACACGCCAAGCTTGCTATTGGCGCAGCTGCTACATTCATAACATTTGTATTTGAAACACATCAAGAAAATGAGAAGAAGCATAAATAATGAAAATTTTAATATTAAAAAGTTGACTAAACAGGCTATAAAACTATGACAGAAGACCAACTCGAACAAGAAGCCCTAACTAGGCTATCAGAACTAGGCTACACGCACATCTACGGACCCGACATAGCCTATGACGGTAATGCTCCAGAACGCACCAATTACCAAGAAGTAGTACTGAGTAACCGTTTACGACGTGCTATCGAACGATTAAATCCAACTATTCCCTTGGCCGCACGTGAACTCGCATTACAACAAATCCGTGACTTAAACACACCGGTTCTATTATCCGCCAATCGCCGCTTGCATAATTTTCTAATCAACGGTGTGCTTGTTGAATATCAAATAGACGGTGAAACCCGTGGTGATTTTGTCCGTTTAATCGATTTTGAAACACCGTCAGAAAACGAGTGGTGGGCAGTCAATCAGTTTACAATTACAGGCGAGAAGCATACACGCCGTCCCGACATAATCCTGTTTATCAATGGGCTGCCGTTAGTCTTGATTGAGTTAAAAAATCCAGCGGATGAAAGCGCTGATATTTGGAAAGCGTTCAATCAAATTCAAACCTACAAAGAACAAGTGCCGGATATATTTCAATATAACGAGATGTTGATTATTTCCGATGGCACTGAGGCTCGGATGGGATCTTTGTCTGCGGATCAGGAGCGCTTTATGTCATGGACCACCATTGATGGCAAGATACTGGATCCGCTCGGTGAATTTGGTGAGCTGGAAACCTTGACGCGTGGAATACTGGCGCCGGCCTATTTTCTGGATTATTTGCGGTTTTTCATCTTGTTTGAAGACGATGGTAAGCTCATTAAAAAAATCGCGGGCTATCACCAGTTTCATGCGGTGCGCGCGGCTATTCAGCAGGTGATCGTTGCATCCTGTCCAGAAGGGGATAAGAAGGGCGGGGTGGTCTGGCATACGCAGGGTAGTGGCAAAAGTATCACCATGACGTGCTTCGCGGCGCGTGTCATGCGTGAAGTGGCGATGGAAAATCCAACCATTGTGGTGATCACTGATCGCAATGATTTGGATGGACAATTATTTGGTGTTTTTTCGCTCTCCCAGGATTTGCTGCGTGAAGAACCTGTGCAAGCCGACTCGCGGCAAGATTTGCGTGTCAAATTGAGTAACCGTCCGTCGGGTGGCATCGTGTTTGCCACCATTCAAAAATTTATGCCTGATGCTGATGAGAATAGTTTTCCTGTGTTGTCCTACCGCCGTAATATTGTCGTGATTGCGGATGAAGCACATCGCACGCAGTATGGTTTTTCTGCGGAACTCAAAGGTAAACAAGGCCAGGAAAAATATACAGTGGGGTATGCGCAACATTTACGAGATGCATTGCCCAACGCCACATTTGTTGCCTTTACTGGCACACCTGTTTCAAGCGCAGATCGCGATACCCGCGCGGTGTTTGGTGATTATATCCATATTTATGACATGCAACAGGCACAAGATGATGGTGCAACGGTTCCTATCTATTACGAATCACGCCTTGCTAAATTATCATTGAATCCAGATGAAATATCGGCATTGGATGAGGATATTGATGAACTGTCGGAAGACGAAGAAGACAGCGAGCAAGCCAAACTGAAATCACGATGGGCAACACTGGAAAAAATAGTGGGCGCAGAACCTCGCATTAAACAGGTGGCAGTTGACTTGGTGGATCACTTTGAGGCGCGCAGCACAGCTCAGTTTGGTAAAGCCATGATTGTGGGTATGAGTCGCGATATTTGCGTGCACCTATATAATGAAATCACGGCACTTCGTCCTGATTGGCATAGCGACGATCCGGCAACTGGTGCCATTAAAGTTGTGATGACCGGTAATGCCAGTGATAAACCATTGCTTCGACCTCATGTTTACTCCAAACAAACACGCAAAGATCTAGAAAAACGCTTCAAGAACCCGGACGATGAACTGCGGCTGGTGATTGTACGCGATATGTGGCTGACAGGTTTCGATGTTCCTTGTGCACATACGCTTTATATCGATAAGCCCATGAAAGGTCATAATCTCATGCAGGCGATTGCGCGAGTGAACCGCGTATTTAAAGATAAAACTGGTGGGTTGGTTGTTGACTATATTGGGATAGCCAATGACCTGAAGAAAGCGTTGAAGGACTATACGGCAAGCAACGGTCGGGGAAAACCTACCGTTGATATACATGAAGCATTTGCTGTACTGGAAGAAAAACTGGATATCCTGCGCGGTATCTTGCACGGTTTTGATTATAGTCAATTTCTGACTGGCGGTCACAGTATGCTCGCAAAAACAGCGAACCATGTTTTAGGTATGCCGGATGGTAAAAAACGGTTTGCTGATACAGCGCTTGCCATGTCAAAGGCATTTAGTTTGTGCTGCACGTTAGATGAAGCAAAAGCCGTGCGCGAAGAAGTCGCTTTCATGCAAGCGGTCAAAGTCATATTGACTAAACGCGAGATTAGCGCAAAAAAACGCACGAATGAGGAACGTGAACTCGCTATTCGCCAAATCATCAGCTCAGCTGTTGTATCTGATAAGGTTATCGATATTTTTGATGCCGTTGGTTTGGATAAGCCTGATATCAGTATCTTGGACGATGCGTTTCTCGCTGAAGTGCAAAATCTGCCTGAAAAAAACCTAGCAGTTGAATTATTGGAACGCCTTCTCGAAGGCGAAATCAAATCACGTTTTGCGACGAATATTGTTCAAGAGAAAAAATTCTCGGATATGCTGCTCGATACAGTAAGACGCTACCAAAACCGCGCTATTGAAACCGCACAGGTCATGGAAGAGCTGTGTGAAATGGCAAAAAAATTCCATGAAGCGGTTCACCGTGGTGAGGCAGCAGGGCTGAATGAAGATGAGCTGGCTTTTTACGATGCACTGGCTAATAACGAATCATCCGTTAAAGAATTGGGGGATGAAACCCTCAAAAAAATTGCGCATGAGCTAACGGAAAACCTTCGTAAAAACGTTACTGTGGACTGGGCAGTGCGTGAGAGCGTGCGCGCTAAACTGCGAATAATGGTTAAACGAATTCTGCGAAAATATAAATACCCACCTGATAAACAGGATGAAGCGGTGGATTTGGTTTTAAATCAGGCTGAAAAACTCGGTTCGACTTGGAGTTAATCGATGAAAATAAAAGAAAGTTGGCCTTAGTCATCGTTTCGC
>DNVL01000065.1 GCA_003507515.1 Legionella sp. | reverse complement strand
AATCACCTGGATTGGCTTGTTGCTTGGCAACGTGAAATGCCAGTTCTGGGCTACTAAAACAAGGGGCTTTCGTACCTGTTTCAGCCTGCAAAGCGGATTGTAATAGGGTTTCACTAGACCCACGTTTACCAGTTAATATAGCCAGGTACCAAAAATCAACACAGCCAACCATGGGTCTTATTAAACCGCAAAGATCTTTATCTTTCAATCCTGAAAAAACCGCATGAACCTTGCCACGCCTATCAAACGATCGAACAAATTCTGCTAATAATAAGGCGGCCTGGGGGTTATGTGCCACATCCAATACCGTCATCACAGGACCTGGGATGATTTGTTGTCGGCCAGTCAGCCCCACCATGCGCATCGCCTTGTCCCATTGTAAATCCGTTACTGGCAATACACCACGCAACAAATCACTGGCAATAATGGCTGCGGCCGCCGCGTTCAAATGAAGCCCTGGCCGATACAACTGGATATTAAGGCCTGCGTCCGACGTAATAGAGAGCCTGTCTGCCGCTGCATGATACGCGTAATCCCGGCCTAAGCAGATGGGATAGATATTCAGTGCATGCGCTTGCTCAAGAACAGACGCTGGTGGGGAATAGTCTGCATAAACAAATAATTGATCCGCCTTTAAAATACCCGCTTTTTCATACCCAATGGCTTCAATTGTATCACCTAAATAGGCTTCGTGATCTAAATCAATCGTGGTGATAATTGCCAAATCAGCATCAATGATGTTGGTTGCATCCAATCGCCCTCCCATTCCCACTTCGAGAATCACAACATCCAGTGCACACCACTTAAAATGATACAGTGCTGCTAACGTTGTCATTTCAAAATAGGTCAGATCAATCTCGCCTCGCGCTTTTTCAATGACGTCAAATGCGGCACACAAATTTTCATCTGTAATGGGGGCTTGATTCACGCAAATGCGTTCATTGAAGGCTAACAAATGCGGCGATGTATAACAACCCACGCGCATGCCCGCAACGTGATAAATGGCCTCCAACGCTGCAACGGTTGAGCCTTTGCCATTCGTGCCGGCAACCGTAATGACGCAGGTATTCAAATGGCATAGTCCCAAGCGGTCTGCAACCTGCTTCACACGCGTTAAACCGAGCTGTATTTCGTGCTGATGGCGATTTTCCAATAGCACAAGCCAAGCATCCAGAGACATGGGTTTAATAAGGTTCATCCTCCGTATTTGATACACTACGATGGGTTAATTTGGCCATGAGTTCTGCAACCGTTGCTCGCAAATTTTTCCGCTCAACAATCATGTCGATGTGGCCGTGCTCTAGCAGGAATTCACTGCGTTGAAACCCTTCAGGCAAATGTTGACGAACGGTTTGTTCAATCACTCGCGGTCCCGCAAACCCTATCAGCGCATTGGGTTCCGCGATAATGACATCACCTAAACTCGCAAAGCTTGCAGACACACCACCCATTGTAGGGTCAGTCAATACCACAATAAACGGCAACCCTGTTTCGGCAAATCGTGCCAATGCAGCGGATGTTTTAGCCATTTGCATCAATGAAAACAACCCTTCTTGCATTCGCGCCCCACCACTGGCAGTAAAACAAATGTAAGCCCGCCTCTCAGACTACGCCGCATTGACCGCTCGCACAAATTTTTCACCTACGGTCGCTCCCATTGACCCACCCATGAATTTAAATTCAAACGCACTCACAATAACGGGCTGCTGTTTTAGCGTGCCTTTGATGACAATCAAGGCTTCTTTCTCACCGGTGGCTTTCTGTGCTTGTAGAATCCTGTCTTTGTATTTTTTAGAATCACGAAATTTCNNTCGATCGGTTCAAGATCTGCCGCAATTTCATCTTGACCTAAATCATCTAAAAATTGAGCCAGTCGATCACGTGCAGACAACCGATGGTGATGATTGCATTTCGGGCAAACCGATAGATTTTTTTCAAGCTCAGTGCGATACAATACTTCGCTACAACCCAAACATTTAACCCATAGCCCTTCTGGTACGCCCTTCTTTTGGGACGCATCGGTTCTAATCTTTGAAGGCAATAAATTCTTCAACCAACTCATAAACAATAATCCCGGCTATCCAATATGCACAATATTATACCCTGAAAATCCAAGTTAAGGTGAATTTCTATATTAAGTTTTTTATAGATTAGCCGTTATTGCAGATATAGAGTCAATAAAAGGAGTTATGATGAAACGATTAGCGATGCTGATGTTCAATGCCATTTTCATCTGCATGAGCGTGACAGCAAACGCTGCAGAACGATTTGGCTCAACGTTATGCCATACGCCTGATTACCAATGCATGAAAATCAAGGCGAGTGAAAACTGGGAAAATTTATTTCCTAGTCCTGAGGAGCGTGATATTGTCAAACGCATCAATCGCATGAACATCCCCCTTCGTGAAGGCATGACCATTGCGATACCTAAAAACATAGACCGTTTAACCATCTACGATGTAGCCCCTTTCCCCCGCTACATTGAGTCTGATGGCGAGAAAACCGTATATGTCAGCCAAAAACAATTGGCGTGGGGTGCTTATGATGAACAAGGAGAATTGGTCTGGTGGGGCCCGATTTCATCTGGCTCAGGAAAATGCGGTGCTGCAGACGCGCACTGTCTCACACCAACGGGATCATTTCGCATCATTCGAAAACAAGACATTGACTGCGTATCAACCGTGTTTCCTCGGCATGCTGACGGAAGCCAAGGCGGTGCCATCATGCCCTATTGTATGCATTTTCTACGAGGATTCGCGCTCCATGGCAGCGAAGTCGTCCCAGGTTTTCCTGACAGCCACGGTTGCGTCCGCATGTTTATTGAAGATGCACGATGGTTAAATGAGGAATTCATTCATTTGCCAGGTGGCGGCGGACAGGGAACACGGGTGATCATTGACTCGCTGGACACATGACATGCGTTAGGTGGGGCTTAAGCCCCAATCGAATGCATGTCATGTCTACATCAACACGGAAAAAGATCCTGTCACCCCATGTTTCACCAGGGCTCGTTTTAAATTATCCGTCATGCCTCTGTTTGCAAAAGGACCCACTCTTACAATAAAACGGTGTTGGTATTTTTCAATAAAAACAGGGGACGGTGTTATTTTTGACAATTTGACGCGCAATGCTTCAGCCAATGGGCTCGAATTAAAGGCACCGGCCTGAAGGTAATAGTGAGCCGCACGTGCTCCTTTATCACCTTTGATAGTTAATGCCTCAATCTCGACACGCGCCGTTCCCTTTGGAAATAAACCCAACTTGGCTGCTGCCGCATAAGACAAATCAATAACGCGCCCCGTATGAAACGGGCCTCTGTCGTTCACTTTCACAATAGCCGTGCGACCGTTATCTAGGTTTTTGACTTTCACATAGCATGGAATAGGCAATGTTTTGTGTGCTGCAGTCAGTGCGTACATATTATACATCTCACCGCTTGATGTTCGCATCTCATGAAATTTAGTTCCATACCAAGAGGCCAATCCTCGTGTTCGATAGCCACTAGAACTGGTTAACACTTGATAGGTTTGTCCATCTACATGATATGCATCCGGATTTCCATAGCGGCTCAACGGCTCATTAACCGGCAATACTTTCTTGAATTTATTCGGCAATGGCCCTGGCGGTGGACCATCCTGCTGGCGATGCCAGATATCATTTCTCACATCAGGGGTGTGTATTATTTTTTTCTGTGGCAAGCGAGTTTGCTTTTGAGGCAAGGGACCTTCTGGATCAGTCTGTTGATTTGACTGGCAACTCGCCAATAAAATGAAGCTGATTAGCAATAAATATCGCATCACTCAATTTCCCTGTTATTTTTTTCGTAATATATCGTCAAAATAAGCATTTGTCATTTGGTTGGTGGATTACCCTTGTGATAACATAAGCTAATTTTCATCCTTAGGTGGATTCATGACCAAATCATCTTATTTATTAGCAAAAACATTGCTGTTCGTTGCCATTGGAGTTAACCCTACTCTGTTCTATGCAAATCCGCCCCTGAATAATGATCTCACTCAACCATCCGGTGTGAATAGCAGCCCGCTGATAACGCCTGCCGCTCCCTCGCTCAATGCAAAGGCGTATATCCTTATCGATGTAAACAGCGGTAAAATCATTGCTGAAAAAAATAGCGAAGAGCGAATGCCACCGGCCAGTTTAACCAAAATGATGACCCTTTATGTGGTGTCTAACGCACTTCGCAATGAGCAAATCCACCTCACAGACCAAGTCCGCGTCAGTCAAGAGGCATGGAAAATAGGTGGCTCGCGCATGTTTGTCAAAGAAGGGCAACAAGTCAGCGTTGAAGACCTATTAAAAGGAATCATCGTAGACTCTGGCAATGATGCCTGTGTTGCAATGGCGGAACATCTTGGAAGCAGTGAATCAGGTTTCACGGAAATCATGAATCATCAAGCAAAAAATTTAGGGATGAATAACAGTCACTTTACGGACAGTACAGGCCTGCCAGACAAAGATCACTACACTTCTGCAAAAGATCTTGCTATTTTAGGCCGTTCGTTAATAAACGACTTTCCGCAATATTATCACTGGTATAAACAGAAATGGTTTACATTTAATGGCATTCGTCAGCCAAACCGCAATCGTTTATTATGGCGTGACAACCAAGTGGATGGTCTAAAAACAGGGCATACAAATGAAGCGGGCTTCTGCTTAGTCTCATCCGCAAAACGTGATAACATGAGACTGATAGCCGTCGTATTAAATTCACCCACTGACACGGCTCGTGCAGATGACAGTGAGCGTTTACTAAACTATGGCTTCCGTTTTTTTGAAACGCATGCGTTGTACAAATCAGGAACCAGCATCAGTAAAATCCCCCTTTACAAAGGAACCACCCAGGAGGTCTCTGTGGGCTTGGTATCCGATCAATTTGTTACCATTCCTGCGGGCCAGTATCAACGGTTAAGCATCAGCACAAAAATACCTAAATATTTAGAAGCGCCAATTCAAAAAGGAGATACCATCGGTGAATTAATCATTAAATTCGATGGCAACGTCATTGGGAGCCGACCTCTCTATGCGTTAGAAAGTGCTCAGAAAGGCGGGTTTATCACGGCAGCAACCGACTCAGTGAAGCTGATGTTCAAACGTTGGTTTGGTTCATAATGGACTTCCCCTGCAGATTTCCCATTAAAATCATAGGCCTAAATAGTCCGTCCTTTGTGACGGACATTGAAAATATCACGCGCACACATTATCCCGACATTCATATTGACTCGATACGAAAACAACACAGTCCAAAAAAAAACTACATTGCTATGACGGTAACAGTAGACGCTCAGGATCAAGCAACCCTTGATGCCCTATATCTTGAGTTAACGAAACACCCGGACATCAAGATGGTGCTTTAATGGTCACCGTTCGACATCTAGGCACACAGGCATATAACGCCGTCTGGGCTGATATGAAGCGTTTTACAGTTGAGCGGGATATTCACACCCTCGACGAGCTCTGGTTGCTGCAGCATCCAGCCGTTTACACCCAAGGTCAGGCCGGAAAACCCGAACATATTTTGCAAAATACCCAAGACATACCCATTATCCAAGCAGACAGAGGCGGCCAAGTCACCTACCATGGACCTGGGCAGTTGATTGGATATACACTCATGAACATAAGCCGGCGTGACCTAGGAATCCGAACGTTTGTTTGTCAATTAGAACGCATTTTAATTGATGTATTAGGGCATTTTCGTATTGTTGCCAGCACACGCGCCGGCGCTCCTGGGGTTTATGTAGGCAATAAAAAAATAGCATCCATTGGCTTGCGCGTAAAAAATGGTTGTACGTATCATGGCATCGCCCTCAATGTAGCCATGGACTTAACCCCTTTTTCTAACATTAATCCATGTGGACTAGCGCAACTCCAAATGACTCAGATTCAAAATTATGTCCCCAAGGTAACGATTGAAGAGGTCGAAGCACAATTCATAACCCATTTCATCTCCCTTTTTGGATGCTGAATACCATGCATTTATTTACAGATTACGTGCAACCTCTCACCTTATGGTTACACGCAAACCCAAGCTGGGCCTTGTTGATTACAGGCTTAATCTCCTTTACAGAATCCCTTGCGATTATTGGCAGTATTATTCCAGGATCCGTGACCATGACCGCCATTGGTATTCTGGCGGGCTCCGGTGTTTTGGACATTGGATTCACTTTTTTTGCAGCCACTTTGGGAGCCGTTGCCGGAGACAGTGCCAGCTATACCTTAGGCTACATTTTCAGTGATCATTTAGAAAACAAGTGGCCTTTTCGCCGATACCCCGAATGGCTTCAGTATGGCAAAGCATATTTTGCGCGACATGGGGGGAAAAGCGTCATTATTGGTCGTTTTTTTGGTCCTCTGCGCTCCATCATTCCAGTGATTGCAGGCATGCTGCACATGAATCAATGGTATTTTTTATTCGCGAATATCGTGTCTGCCATTGGATGGGCTCTTTTATATGTCATGCCCGGAGTATTAATCGGAGCCGCCAGCAGTGAGCTATCGACTGAACGTGCTACGCGCCTGTTCATGCTGATTCTTGCACTATTGGTAGCGGTTTGGCTTGTTAGTATAGGCATGCAATGGGTATTTCGACATGCAAGCCATGTGGTAGGGATACAATTAAATCGGTTTTGGGATTGGGCTGCGCAAAATGCACCATTTCGTTGCTTTATAAAAAAGTTATCCCCAAAAAACAAGCCAATAAAAAAATACGCAACAGAGAACTTACTGATCACATTGTTCGTTTTGTTATTAACGATCGGGCTCATTTTTTTGGTGAGGCAAGGTTCATGGGTAGCTGGAATCAATAAGGCATGCTATCTTTTTTTACAGAGCTTGCGTACACAATCATTCGACGCATTTTTTATTGTGATGGGATTTTTTATTCACCCATTGCCTTTGCTCGCTCTTGCATTGTGCGTCTCGCTGTATACTATCTATTCTCGCGATTGGCGCCTGCTGCGCTACTGGATAAGCTTGGTCTTCACCTGTAGCATACTGACTTGGGTTCTCACCCCGTATATTTATATCCCCATACCCCAAGACCCATTACATCAGCGTTTCACACCATTGTTTACTGCATCCAGTCTAACCTTCGCTACCGCTCTTTTTGGTTTTTTAATCTCCTACGCTCAAACTTACCACCGAACAGTCGTCATGCTCATATTCAGCTGTGGGCTTCTCATTATTCTACTGTTCGGAGGGCTTGCATTTCTCTATTTGGGTGACTATTGGGCTACAAGCGTCTCGATGGCATACCTCATGGGCATCACATTGAGTCTTTCGCATTGGATACTATTTCGGCGCGGCACAACCACTCCTTCAACCCACTCACGCGCTCAGGTATTCATTATTTTTACTAGCCTCATATTACTGCTCACCACCGCCATAACGTCGATACGCTATTTTAAAAAAGCGGTGCTTGATCACGCCCCATATCGCCAGCAATTCGTTTTAACCCATCACGCCTGGTGGAACCAAACAGAACCATTGCTCCCCGTTTTCACGACAAACCGTATTGGACAACGAATAGGTCTATTTAACATTCAATATCTCGGGACACTGAGCGCATTCGAACATGCATTGACAAAACAAGGATGGAAAAAACAAACCGATTCATTATTTTACTCACTACTCTTACGCGCTGGAGGACAATATTCAACAAAAAAATTGCCCTTAATGGCACAACTATACCTCAATAAAAAGCCTGAATTGATCATGACCTACCCGTTAAGCAAAGGAGAAGCCATGTATATTCTGCGGTTATGGCGTTCGAATTACCATTTAAGGGATATTAGTCAACCTATCTGGCTCGGAAGTGTCATTTATCTTCAAAGCACCTCGAAAGCCAATGAGAATAAGACAGGAAGACGAACGCTTTTTACCCATATTGTGCAGGGGCTAGATGACTTTGAGTTTGAAATCACCCCATTAGCGAACAAACAAATAAAAGGGCTGCCGGTCAATGAACAGCCGGAAATTCTTATGATGAAAGAGTCCGTTTTAACCGATTGATGTTAAAATGTATTTACCCCAAAAAATCGTTCGTTGCCAATTGATACGTATTGAGAAGGTTGTCCTGAATGACGACTGCCTTGTTGTCGATTGCAGTCAAATAATGATCTTTTTTCAGCACACCAGTCCGAAAATGCCAACCGTGCGGCAATGTTAACACGTCCCCCAACCCGGCCAACTGCGCTTCCGTCAACGGGCTTTTTTCAATGCTATACGATTGCATGACAAAAACCTGTCCCTGAGGTCCCAGCAATTCATATACCGGATATCCTACTTTATAAACCCACGTGGTTTGCCTATCTACAGCATGCTCACGATAGGGTGCAGCTCCTCTCATCAGATCGATAAGACTCAAATGCAAAACGCCGGCCTCACGCATTTCAAGCCCGCCGAGCGTAACGATATTGCGATCCACGAAAGCCGTATGACGCACACCATTCATCAAAAAGAAACGAGGGCCATTTAAATGGACAAAATAAGAGCCAGTTACCTGTTTGATCGACGTTGTTGTTATTTTCTCCCATGCCGCGTCAGGACAATCATTAAGACCTATTGTGGTATAAACTGAAAAAGTCAGTCGCGTTTTGGCGAGAATGATTTCGCAATACCTCAACCCACGCAGATTGTCTTTATCCATTGATTGCGAGACCATGGGCAGGCCTAACAACAGTACGAATAAAAAGACAGCCGTCTTGTGATATCGAAAAGCAGATAATTTGCTTTTGCATGGCCTATTGAATGAATTCTGCATGGTAAAAACCTCCTGTTTACGCATCCTTTCCATCTTTCATAGTACGTCATATTTAGACGTTAAAAAACACCAGTCCTGCAAAAAAACAAACCGCTTACGCTACCCCCGCCAGATCACAAGGCGTTGTTGCATAATAGGACTGCATAGCCTCTTTTGTTTTATCAAAAAAAGACTTAATCTATCAGTATGACGGGTCATGAGGGGAAGGCTAATGCTTTTTAGAAGCCCAAATACATCAAAAATTTGTTCCGTTGGGTTATTTTTGTTATGATTAGCCTCCTCCAGCTATTCACAAGCCTTATGTATCGATTAATCGTCTTATATTTATTTCTAAATAGCGCTACGAGTTTTGGTATGGCACCTAAATTAAACTGGGATAAAGCCGTTGAACATGCCATCACACGCTATGGTCTGAGGACTGAGCCTGTATTGATATCCTGGTTCACTAAAGCAGGGATTAGCTACCCGCCGCGTGAGGTCGCTTTATTGGCTTTTAAAAAGGAACAGCGCATTCAACTATGGGCTAAAAATGAAAACCAACCCTGGCAGTATATTCATACCTACCCATTAACGGCATTCAGCGGCCGTCTAGGGCCTAAACTTAAAGAACGTGACGGACAGATTCCTGAGGGCGTGTATCGTCTAACGACGCTAAACCCATTTAGTACCATGCACTTATCCATGATGATCAATTACCCCAATAATTTCGACCGTTTGCAAGCCAGCAAAGATGGAAGACGCCAACTCGGAGGCAATATTTTTTTGCATGGAAAAGCCTTATCTGTAGGCTGTCTTGCTGTTGGTGACAAAGGGATTGATCAACTTTTTTTACTAGCGCACCGTGTTGGATTAAGCCATATGCAATTGATTATTGCGCCAAATGACCTACGCCAAGCGAAACCTGCAACCAATAATTTTGCCCAACCCCGCTGGCTTCCTGAGCTATATCAACAAATTTCAACAGCACTCAAGCCATTTCCCGCTAAACAGAGCGTTTAACTAACGCTTAACCCATCGCCTCATGCTCAGGCGCCACCACAAAAATACCGGGCGCATTGCGTAAATATTCATTGTAATCCATGCCGTAACCGAAAATATAATGATCTTCAACCTGCAAGCCCACGAAATCCGCATGCTTCAAACCGTTTTCTACGCGTTTCTGATATTTATCAACCAATACCGCACTATACACAGCCTCTGCACCTAACGATTTAACCTCAGCAAGAATAGCTGCTAAGGTAATCCCACCATCGAGGATATCATCCACGACCAAAACCGTGCGACCTGTTAAATCAATACTAGGCCTGACTTTCCAATGCAACTCGCCACCCGTTAGCTCACCTCGATAACGCGTTGCGTGCACGTAATCTACTTCTAATGGAAAGNNGCCCGCCAATCATCACACACAAAAGAACAGGGTTTTTATCATGCAGTTGCTGATGAATATCAATGGCCAATCGATCTAGCGCTGCATCCACTTGCTCCGTGGTATACAGTTGGAAAGCTTTTTTATACACATCTTGGATTTTTGTTGGCATTATCATGGGGTATCCTAAGTGGAACAGCTGATCGTTGAGGAGCGCATTATACAGAAAGAGGGCTCGTGCAATCAATTGCGCGCTAAATATAAAAGTTCATTATCAAAGGTATTAAATAATAACGGTGGCGTGATGGGTTGATATTTTTGCACAATAAAGCAATAAAACCCCGCGGGAAAGGGCCAAATCATTTTCCCCATTTCATTAAAAAAGGACAATTTGCGGATGAACGATTCCTTCACCACCGGAGGAATGTAATAAAATGTTCGATGCAAGCATTGTGTATAACCGCGCTGTAACATGGCCGATTTTAGTGTGAGAGAAGAGGTGAGTGTTCCTGCAAGCCCACCGAAACACGGCAAGCAACCCCATCGCAACGCGCCCCCCCAAAAACTGATGGGATTAATGCCAAAAAAAACAACATAACCCATAGGTTTTAAAATGCGATCGATTTCGTCCAGTGGATTTTTATCGTGTCCAAATGCTTCTAGCGTCAAGGGTGCAACCACACAATCGATACTGCTGCGCTCAATAGGCAATGCATTCAACGATGCGACCAATGCCTTCGGGTCGGCCCCCTCCTCCGGTGTCACAAACCATTGATGGCGAAAGTTCAATGCAGGCAGCCACAGATTGTCGCCACAAAGGCCTAACTGCAATAATTTTTTACCACTGAAATAATCACCTACCGTTATTAATTCAGACGTAAATGCATTTGCCACACTCAACCCCTGCGGGGTTTTAAACCAGCGATCAAGTGCTTTAAATTTATGCATCTGGTCATCGAGAGTCACGGTATTTTTCTCACGTTTATATTCGATTGTATCCAATTCATTTTTTGTTTACAATCACGCCGATTTCATTACTTTGCGGCTTGATATGGACATGCAAAAGGCCCCACAATCACAAGGAATAGCCCAGGTCCTGGCGCTTGACCATTTATTATCTCAAGAGCGCATTGTGCTATATCAAGCGCGCGCACTGAATCAAAAAATGAGCCTTTTGCAATATATAGCCCATGAAAATATTCTCAATACAAAACAAATGGCTTCATCGATTGCGCAATTTTTTCAAATCCCGCTCGTTGATCTTGATACATTCGATTTAACGTCCATTCCCTCTGACTTGGTTAGCCTAACACTCATCATAAGCCACCGGGTGCTCCCTTTATTCATACAAGACAACCAATTGTATCTTGCCACAGATGATCCAAGCCAGCACGATGCACTGCAAGAGATCCAATTTCATACTGGATTTCACGTGACACCACGGGTTGTTGACGCGCATCAATTAACTGCTTTCATTACGCAATTGATTCATCAACAAGAACATCAAGGGCTAAGCCATTACGCCGCAAACACCAAACGCATTGAATATCCGCATCCACCAACAGAAAACATCAGCAGTGAAGAAGAACCCGTGGTTCTCTTTGTGAAACGCATTCTCTTGGAGGCTATTGAACAAAACGCCTCTGACATTCATTTTGAGCCCTATAAGAACGACTATCGCATCAGATATCGCCAAGATGGCATGCTAATAACAGTGGCAACCCCTCCCCCTGACCTGTCCACCCGCATTGCAGCTCGTCTGAAAGTAATGGCCCATCTGGATACATCGGAGCGACGCATACCTCAAGATGGGCGTTTTAGAATGCAACTCACCGAAGGCCTGGGGGTTGATTTTCGTATCAGCTCATGCCCCACACTCTGGGGTGAAAAGATTGTACTGCGACTGCTGGATGTCACAACAGTCCAAGCGGATATAGATGTGTTGGGATTTTTACCGCATCAAAGAGAGCATTTTTTAAAAGCAATAGCCCGCCCAGAGGGCATGATTTTGGTGACAGGCCCGACAGGTAGTGGTAAAACAGTGACCCTGTATGCCGCATTAAATGCACTCAATACCATGGATAGGAACGTATCTAGTGTTGAAGACCCTGTCGAAATAAACATGCATGGCATCAACCAAGTCAATATAAACCCCAAGGCAGGCCTTACCTTTGCAGGCGCATTGCGTGCTTTTTTACGACAAGATCCAGATGTCATTATGATTGGTGAA
>DNVL01000037.1 GCA_003507515.1 Legionella sp. | reverse complement strand
TGCTCTAGCATTTGAATGATCAGGTGCCCGCCGTTATCGGCATTGGGGTAGGTAAATAAAACGTGATGCGCTGGGTGGTCATCCAATGCCCGCAACAGGGCTGCAAACTCTATCTCAATGGAGGCATTAGCCAATGTAACGGGATGGTAGGTGACCAAAAAATACGGCTGCTGAAGAGGAATATCCAATGCTTCAGCCAACGCTTGAAACGGCAAGCGCGCCGTTCGTGTGACATGTTCTAAACCCGGGGCTCCGACATTAAACACCCGTGAAGGCGCCTCCCCCATTTGGATCACCCGCAGACGATAGGCTTCAGCTGCTACAAAATGCAATGATGCCATTTTCGTGATCGCATGCCGAATGGAATTGTCATAGGCGCCCAAGGTCAGCTCGCCCCCATGAAGATGCGCAACGGGAATGTCCATGATCAACGCCGCTTGCACAATGGCCAAAGCTTCAAATCGATCGCCCAATACGACCAACAAGTCAGGCTTTAATCGTGCCAAGGCATCCGCGAACCCAATCGTCCCTACCCCCATTGACTTCACAATGCCCACAGGCGTGTCGGATGACAACATCATGTCAATGGTCGCAGCTATCTCAAACCCATCGGCCACGATTTCCCGCCATGTTTCACCATATTGGGGGGATAAGTGCATGCCACTGACAAAGACCTGCAAGGTTAAATCAGGATCGGCTTGAATGGCTTTCATGAGCCAATACAACAGCCCATATTCTGCCCGGGTCCCGGTAAAGACGGCTATTTTACGCATGCACATCTCCAGGCACGACACTGCTGGGCAAGTTGACCAAACGGGCGGTTAACCACTCGGTATTTTCCAATGGGCCGGTCGGCGCTTGATGAAACATGGGCAAATGATGCATCGGTTCCCACACTGGCCGCGTCATGACGCCTGCCTTATTGGTGGCATCTAACAGTGCGTCACGTTGCTGGCTGTCTTCGCAAACGACGGCATTCAACCAGTAATTACTGACGCCGTCTACAGGCTCTGTCACGAACTGCATCGGACTGGATTTAAAAAATTGCGCATACCGCTGTGCCAATAGGCGTTTATTCGCGATGAACGTGTCCAATTGCTCCAGTTGCGCACAGCCCATGGCGGCATTGAGGTTGGGCATCCGGTAGTTAAACCCAATTTCATCATGGCAATAAGCATAAGCATGCGGTTTTTTTGCAGTCGTGGTTAAATGTTTCGCCCGCACAGCCTGTTCTGCGGACGTTAATATCATGCCGCCACCGCCGGTCGTGATGATCTTATTCCCATTGAAACTTAAAATACCAAACGAGCCTAATGTGCCGGTGTGACGCCCTTTGTAAAGGCTGCCTAACGATTCGGCGGCATCCTCAACCAATTGCAATCCCCATCGATGGGACACATCAATCAATCCATCCAAATCAGCAGGATGCCCAAACGTGTGCATGGGTAGACACGCCCTGATCACGCGATGATCCGCGCGATAACGGCACAAGCCGTCATCATCCACATAGGCATGCTCCTGAAGCCACGCATCCATCAACACAGGAGATAAGCTTAACCGTTGTCTATCAACGTCCAAGAAGATCGGTTTAGCATGGCAATAGGCGATAGCGTTGCAGGTCGCCACAAACGTGAGTGTCTGCGTTATCACATAATCCCCGTCACGCACACCCGCCAACAACAGGGCCATGTGCAACGCACTGGTACCATTCACCGTGACAACGGCGCCCGCACTGCCTGTGTAGGCGGCCATGTCGCGCTCAAATCGATCGACATACCCGCCCACACTGGAAACAAAGGTGGAATCAATGGCGCCGAGCACGTACTGACGCTCCTGCCCTGTAAACACCGGCGCATGCAACGGGATAAAATCATGCGTTTGGTATTGGTCACGAACGAACTGCAATAGGGATTTAAACATTGTAGATGGTCGCCTTGTATTTGGACAAATTATCCCCTGTCGTAAACCAATCAATGGTTTTCTGTAACCCTTGTCGAATCGAATACTCCGGTTCAAAACCGGTTAAAGCCTTTATTTTCGTGTTGTCACACCACAATCGCGACACTTCTGATTTTTCAGGCCGTGCACGTTGCGGATCAAACACGAACTCAACCTCACTGTTCATCAGCTCACGAATGATGTTCAACGTATCCTCAATCGAGATTTCAAAATTCGAGCCGATGTTCACCACTTCACCGATTGCTTTTTCACAGCGGGCCAATGCCAAAAATCCTCGGCACGTGTCATCCACATAATTAAAATCGCGTGTGGGTGTCACATCGCCTAACTCGATTTGGCAAAGCCCGCTGGCCATTTGTGCAATAATCGTCGGGATGACGGCGCGCGCAGACTGCCGTGGTCCGTAGGTGTTAAAAGGGCGAGCAATGGTGAGCGGTAAATCAAACGCGTTGTAAAAACTCATCGCCATCGCATCTGCACCGATTTTAGATGCACTATAAGGCGACTGCGCTTGCAATGGGTGTTGCTCATCAATGGGCACGTAGCGCGCGGTGCCATACACTTCACTGGTCGATGTATGAATCACACGTCCTACATTGTTTTCCATGGCCGCCTGGCATATGTTTAACGTGCCTTTGACGTTGGTATCCACATAACTATCCGG
>DNVL01000017.1 GCA_003507515.1 Legionella sp. | reverse complement strand
CCCTGTATGATCCAGCGCCCTAATAGTCGCTCACGCCAATCAGCACCGTGAAACAAATGGATGATATGCGCAGGCATGTCGTCATGAGCTGCGATGAAGGGCAAAGGTTTCAGAGCAGACATCAACCTTTTTGTATCAAAAGGACAGCGTTCGTGTTGATGCATTCGAGAGTAAAAATCAGCGCCTTCATAACAGTTGGGATCGCTTGTGTTGATGAGCCCAATGATCTGCATTTTTTCTGGTAAAGAAATGCCATCAGCAGAACGGGCATCGTCCAATAAGGCGTTAAACCGTGCCATTTCGGATGGCTTAAAATGGGCATAATTCACAATGAGAACGGGAGAAGAGTCAGGATTGCTTAATGCAGACTGGATAAAATCGAATAGTCGACCACCAGGACCTGCACTTAAAATGCCGACATTATTCGTTTGATATTTTATATAAGGAGATTGACAACGCAAATCATCCGCCGTATCGACATAAAATACAGGGCGTGATGTGGATAGACAGGTCTTCAGCAACAGGAGCGAGAAGGCTTGAATCGCTTCCATGCTGGATAAATCGATCAATTTTTTTAAAACGGAACTTCGGATCGTTTGCAGACAGTAAGCCTCCGGGGACTCCGCATACACCGCATTGTTCTGACGAAGGGTCAAGGCGTTGCGCTGCGGATGAGGTAATGGGGGTGAGATCACGATTTCACGCCATGGTGTGACCGATTGAGCATAAGAAAGCATTTGCGCCAGTGGTGTCATCAAACAGGCATCCACGGTTTGATAAACGTTATTTATCCCTGCGTCCATGATGAGAAGACGGCTATTGATTACCAGTTGGACACCCATACGCATGATGGTCTCGGTAAGCCCAACATTATCGTGCTCACCTACATTTTTAAGTAAATCGCTCATAAGGATGTATCGTTCAAACGCGCTCATCCCCCTGATGCTCTCCTTCAACCGCTCAACAGCCCTTTCCTTAAGTTGTAGTTGTATGAATTTCTGCAGTAAAGTGCCCGTGTAGGCTGCCGTTTTGCCGTTTTTTATGCCAATAACCCAGGCAGGGACTCCTTTCATATCATACAACAGAAGCCCTTCCAGGTGTTCAAGGGTATAGGTGTACCCTTCTGGGATAAGCTGCATGGACAGGTTATGGAAATCATTCAGTGCAAGTAGCCCACCCCCTTGAATAAATAAACCACTATTATCAATGCTAGCCTGGATAGATGTATGTTTTTTGCATGCAACCAGGCTCCCGATGGCTTGTTGAATGGTGATTTTCAAAGCATTGAATGGAACTTTTTTAGCACCATTCTGATAGTTTGGATCATAAACCCACCATGAGCTCTCATCGTGGGGTTTAATGCAAATAGCGTGCCACGGGTTCACCAATACACAGGGTTCATTCAGATCATTCAAAAATGCATCTAAAGAATCGCCTAAGTAATAAAGCACTCGACTACTAGGAGAGAGCTGATAACATTTGATCATGGTAACAATATGCTCGAATATCAGGCGTAATTGGTCATGGGGTGAGGTATGACCATCCCATTCACGAATCATATTGACCTTCCTTGCAAACGCGAGCGGTTCTTCGTTTAAATATAAATGGGCTAAGGCATTGCAAATTCCTTGTTGAATCCGATGGATTAAACTCGTATGAGCCCGCATCAAGGTCATATATTGCGATAGTTTATCGATGATCATCGTTTGATTGTTGGTTTGATTCATCCCTCTAAATTGAAATGGCCGTTTCGGGTTGTACATTCTGTGAGTAGAGCTATCATCCGGACGGTCTTCACTTCCCTTCGGTATACGGAGAGCAGACTGCAGTGCTTTTTTATAGTCCGATAAATACGGTTCATGAAGACTGCAATCATCAGCCTCCATCAGCATGGTCTTTAAGCGTGCTTGCTGTGCTTGTTCGGATGGGTGCAGTGTTCTAGACTTGGCTAAAATGGCGTAGATCGGAGAAATACTTCTTAAATAAAGTGATTTAGTCATCAGATTTGACAAACTGGTTCGCGTCATACCACAACCTGTCAGATTCAGTTTCCTCAGATGGGGTGCATCTAAATCAGTGATCATCGAGGTTACGTCAAATGGCTCAAGAGCACGGCGACTTATAACGGAAATGTTCCTCAAATGATGACATTTTTTAAATAAAAAGGGGATAATCGGCATTGGATCGCACCAACCTGCATCCACCTCCAATGATTCAATTCGAGCTAAATCAAGTGTAGCCATATGCTGTGGATCTGAGGGCATTTCATGAAAAGCCAGTTTAAGCTGTCTAAGATGAGGCGCTTTTTCGATGATAATAGACAGCTGCTGAATAGATTCAGGGGATTGATTGATCGTGACGGAAAGACATTCCAGTTGGTGAAATGTGATGTCGCTTCCATTGAGAAATGATGTCAGGATTATACCGGATAAAGAAAGGTCTTTAATGTTAGGTGATCGTTCCAGAATACGAATGAATATCGTTTCTGCATTGGGAGAGGTCGCATCTGATGATAATGATAGCAATTCAAGGTGCTCAAAAACAAGGTCATTCCAATGCATTTCAGTGACGCCCTCAAATTGAACTCCAACAAGATTCAGCTGACGAATAGGGCTTGACTGTCGCAATATGATAAATAGATCATCTGGGCTTATCCGGCAGTATTTGAATGAGAGCGATTCGAATGAGAACGATTTGAGCGAATCAGATTCTATTTTCACTGGGGACGAGCAAATGAACTCGCCCGAAAGTGATATTTTTCGGAGATTGGGCGCTTTCGTTAGTCGACGTAAAAATAAATTTAACTGCTCGCCATCAGCCTCAACCAAATCAGTGATGGACAACGATTCAAGATTAGCTAAAGAGCCATAATTTAAATCCAACTGGGCCAATGGAGAGCAACTGTATTCAATTTTTCTGATTCTAGGAAGCAACGGTATTAGAAAAGTGGACTGTTCAGTCGTAGATAGCAAAACATCGTTCAGCCCGCCGCCGAGATAAACTGGTTTATCTATCAAGGATAAAAGATCAGCAGAACTCTTTAGTTCTTGTTCGAGTGATTCCGCCTCCTCTGCGGTGTAAGGTATATGCATTACAGACGTTTTTTGTGTTATGGCGCTGCATTTTTTCGCTACATTTTGAATGAATGTTTGAAGGTAATTGCCTTCAGGGTCGACATAAATCTCACCAATTGGGGGAACAGCTTGCAGGATGAAAGACTCGATGTCATTACTAGGATGAAGACTGTCAAGAACATCTCTTGTTTTTATGGATCGAATCTTCGATGTAGATTCAGGGACGATCAACCGTTCTAACGCATAATCATCCAGAACGCAAATCGTATCTTTGCGCCATTGGTGTTGGCTTGCTGCAAATGAAACAATATCCTGATAAGAGGCGGGTGTCATGTTGTTTCGCAGGTAAAGACTGTCGAAGCCATTAAGACTTAACGCCGTCAATTTATCATTTGACCAGGCATAAACAGGAAATTTTTCATCTAGAAATTGATGAAGGAGTGCATTGACTGATCTGATTCGTTCAGCAGTCCAAGTGCTGGCGGTCCAATCCGCAATAATCAACGTTTTGGGTTTACGTCCCTGCTGTTCTTTAGGTTGC
>DNVL01000287.1 GCA_003507515.1 Legionella sp. | reverse complement strand
TAACCCGTTTGGTTTAGATCATAGTTTAACGATGGGCGTGGTTTCAGCACTGGGCCGGCAAATTCCAGGGGTGGGCGGGGTGACGATTCGTGACATGATTCAGACGGACGCGGCGATTAATCCTGGCAATTCAGGCGGGCCATTGCTGGATAGTGCCGGTCGATTGATGGGTTTGAATACACTGATTTACTCCGATTCAGGTTCGTCTGCGGGTGTTGGGTTTGCAGTGCCTGCGGATGATATTCAACGCACGGTCACACAAATTATTCAAAACGGCCGGGTAAAGCTAGCCGGCATTGGCATTCAACCGGTTGAACCGCGTATGGCTGCTCGTTTTGGCGTCAAGCGAGGCATTTTAATTGCGGATATATTGCCCAATACACCCGCGGTGACCGCAGGCCTTCGTAAAACGCATCGCAGTCGAATGGGGCAGGTGATTCTAGGCGATGTGATCGTGGGCTTGAATGGACATGAGATAAAAAACTATGATGCATTGTATCATTTGCTCACGGATGTGACGGTGGGTGATGATGTCACATTGACCGTGCTTCGAGAGGGCATGCGTGTTTATCACCGTGTAAAAACCATCGATATTGCGGCTTACTAGAGCCTCATCACCAGATCACACAACGTTCTCGATTCACCATGGGGCTTTGATCAGAGACATGAAATGCGGCCTGGAACTCCGGCATATTGGCCAATGTGCCATTCACACGGTACATGGCCGGTGGGTGTGGATCAATGGTGATCAAACTCAGGGCTTTCTCTGGGCGCATGTTGTTAGCCCAAGCGTGAGCCGCACCTAAAAAGAATTGTTGATCCGGCGTGAATCCATGAATGGTTTTGGCATGTCGATAGGCACTGGATGCATGAAATGCGCGATAGGCTAAGGTGAGTCCGCCGAGATCGGCCGTGGCTTCTCCGACAACTAGCGCGCCGTTTACAGGCAAATGACCGGCGACCCGATACGTTGAAAATTGGTTCACAATGCATTGGGTGGCTTTTTTAAATTTTTTCAAGTCTTCTGCGGTCCACCAATCGGCAAGATTGCCGTGCCCATCAAATTTAGCGCCTCGGTCATCAAAGCCATGTGTGATTTCATGGCCAATGACAAACCCAATGCTGCCATAATTCACAGCAGCAGGGGCTGATGGATCAAAAAATGGGGCTTGTAAAATACCCATGGGGAAATTGATGCTATTCATGGAGGGATTGTAATAGGCATTGATGGTTTGTGGCGACATTTCCCATTCGTATCGGTCAACAGGCTTGCCGATTTTATCCAAGTCACGTTTGACCAAAAATTGATTGGCGCGTAACACGTTCAAGGCGTAAGAGCCGCGAGCGATGTTTAATGTGGAGTAATCCCACCATTTATCTGGATAGCCCACACGGTCCTCCATCAGGCCTAGTTTTTTCAACGCCGCTTTTCGTGTTGCAGGTGTCATCCAGGCAAGGGTTTGCAAATCGTCACGAAGCGCTGTGCGAATATTTTTGACCATGTCTAACACATCTCGTTTTGCATCAGCTGAAAAATAGTGCTGAACGTACAATTGACCCACAGCAAAACCCAAGGCCGCATCTTCCGTGTCGACCACACGTTTCCAGCGTGGCAATAATGTCTGAGTGCCTGTCAACGCAGTGGTTAAATGAAAATTTTCATCCACAAAGGGTTTGGATAAATAGGGCGCGAAGGCGTGAAGAAGATGCCAGCGCAAGTATGTTTTCCACTCATCTAACGCATGCTGTTGCAATGCTTGATTCATGGCTTTCATAAAATCAGGCATCCCAACGTTCAATTGCTCGATTTCAGGACAACCCATGGCGGTAAAATAGCGTGGCCATGAAAACAGAGGTGTTATTTTTAGCAATGCGGCATGGTTCATGATGTGGTATATGGCATGCGGATCACGTTGCGCGGTTTGTGACAGCGATGCCTTGGCCAATGCTGTTTCAATCTCGATAACGGTCTGCGCCTCTGCTGTGGATTTTGCCGGATCATCCCCTAATAATTGGAACATGTTGCTCAAGTGAGATTGGTAGGCTTTGCGTATGCTTTTGAATCGTTCATCGGTATTTAGATAATAATCGCGATCAGGCAGCGTGAGCCCGCCTTGCATGGTGGCGGCAATGACTTGCTCGCTGTCTTTAAAATCTTGCATGCTGCCGAAGGAGAATAAAGCATTCACGCCAATCAAATGCAAATGAGCCAGCTTGGCTGGGATATCTGCCATGGACTTCATCGCCTGAATGCGTTCAAATTCAGGCGCTAATGGGGTGATCCCTTGTGCGTTGATGGTGGACTCATCCATTCCGCTGAAATAAAAATCACCGACTTTTTGTTCAATACTGCCAGGCTTAGCCCTTTTATTTTCTGCGGCAGCGATCAATAGCTGATGAATGTTTTGTTGCGTTGTTGCATTCAATGCATGAAACGTGCTCCAACTGGGGTAGTCAGATGGAATAGGGTTTTGTTTTTGCCAGGTGCCGTTGGCATAGGTATAAAAATTTTGGGTCGCGTCCGTTTTTTTGTCGAGCCAATCTAGGCGCAGGGCATCAATGGCGGGAGATGACACACACGCAAGGGATGTGAGGCTTGAGAACAGCAAGGGTATTATTCGCATCCGTATTGCTCCTGATAGCGTTGTAAACGACGAATCTGTTCGTGTTCGCCATGACGATCTAGATAATCCATCAAATCAAAAAGGGTTATCAAAGACAAGACTTGAATGCCTTGTTGTTGTATTTCAGCGAGTGTCGATTGGCGCGTTTCGCCCCGTTCACAGCGGTCTAGTGCAATGATCACGGCGGTCACGCGCGCGCCTTCTGCATGGATGAGCTGCAATGCTTCACGAAGCGCTGTGCCTGCTGTAATGACGTCATCGATAATCACCGCTTTGCCGGTGAGGGGGGCCCCCATCAGCTGACCGCCTTCGCCATGGGCTTTGACTTCCTTTCGATTGAAGGTGACGGTGGTATTGACCCCTAATTCAGCCAGTGCAACGGCGGTGGTGGTCGCCAAGGGGAGCCCTTTATAAGCAGGGCCAAACAGGTGTTGAAAATCAATGTGATGGTCTATTAGCGTGCGAGCATAGCATTGACCGAGTTGACGCAAGGCATGCCCTTGATAAAACAATCCGGCATTAAAAAAATAAGGACTCCGCCGGCCCGATTTGAGGGTGAAATCACCAAACGTGAGCACGTTGCAGTCCAGGGCCAAACGAATGAATGTATCTTTCATATCCTCTCCCGCAAGGTTTTTTTTAAAAAGCCTTAACAATCAAAAAAAAAATGGTATGCTAAATGTGTGAATTGGTTTATTGTAACCTAATATGAGTTGCCGTCCTACAATAATAACAATTAGATCAAACGAAAGGGGATAGGGATATGCCAGAAAGACAAGTGGGTCACGTGAAATGGTTCAATGAAAAAAAAGGGTTTGGATTTATTCTGAATGAACAAGGCGACGATATCTTTGTTCATTACAAAGACATTCAAGGCGTAGGGTTTAAAACATTGCATGAAAATGACTCGGTGAGTTACCTGACTGATCAGGGTCCTAAAGGGTTAAAGGCTTTAGAGGTGCTCATGGTGGCGGAGCCTGCTTAACTGATTTGCGTGGGTCAGCCGGTCTTACTGCCATGACACAGTGGCTGGGCGCTTGCTGACTCACGCGGATTAGGACTTCGTTACCATGGCCAGCCGACCGTCCCCATGACCAATACCATGACAAAAGCGGCCCCGGCAAGCCAGCTGGTTTTATCTTTTATAGCAAAAATCAGTGGATCATCATGCATTTTTCCTCGAGTCGCTTGCATCCACATCCAACTTAACCAAAATAATAAAATCGGAACAGTGCCCCAAACTATCTCGTGTGCAGGGTACAACTGGAGTACATCTTGGCTGTTGAGGTAAAGCGTCATCACCAAAATGGCGGCGTAACCGGCACTGACCCCTAACGTCTGTATCAATACAGCGTCTGTCGTGTAATAACCGCGTCCTTGTAATGTTTGTTTTTCATGTTGCCCTTCACCTTTGACTCGGAGCAGTTCCAATTCAGCATAGCGTTTGACAAAGGCGAGCGATAGAAATAAAAAAACAGAAAAAGCCAGTAACCAAAAGGATAATGCAATATTTGTCGCCACAGCGCCTGCAACAATCCTAACCGTATAAAGCATCGCCAGTGCTAGACAGTCTATCAATACAAAGCGTTTAAGCACCCAAGAGTAGGTGCAAGTCATGCAAAAATAAAACACCAGGCATTTTAAAAAAGGGCTGCCAACGAGCAGGGCTAAGCTGACACTAAAAAAAAGCAAACAGGGTGCTAACAGTACGCCTATCCAAATCGGCACACGGCCTGAAGCAAAAGGCCTTTTGACTTTTCGTGGATGTTGCCTATCACTGTCTACATCATGTAAATCGTTGATGATGTATGCGGACGATGCGCACAGACTAAAAGAAAAAAAGGCTAGGATGAGTGGAAGGCATACGCCTGGGCGCATGAGCGCGTGTGCGGCCAAGAGGGGAATAAAGAGCAAACTGTTTTTGAGCCATTGGTGAATGCGTAGCATGTGACTCAATAGTATCAGTTTTGGCGTATCATTCAGATCAACTATCAGGGGCTGTGCATCCACAATGATTCCGTCACGAAAGAGCTGAACTGTTATTTTAGAGAGGCTTATTTTTAAAAGCAACGCAAGACCGTGAAAGCCAATCTCGAGCAGGCAAATAATCAGTGTAGAGTGCTGCCTCTGCGGTGTTTTCTGATGGGTGCCAGTTATATTGCCAGGTGACTTCCGGTGGGAGCGACATGAGAATGGACTCGGTTCGTCCGCCTGATTGCAAGCCAAACAAGGTGCCTCGGTCGTAGACTAAATTAAATTCTACATAACGCCCACGTCGGTACAATTGGAATGCTTTTTCGCGTTCGCCAAATGGGTGTGATTTGCGGCGTTCCACAATGGGTACATAGGCTTGCATAAAATGGTCGCCAATGCTTTTCATCAGAAGAAAACTGTCGTCAAATCCTGGCGCATTGTAGTCATCAAAAAATAGCCCGCCAATGCCGCGTGCCTCGTCTCGGTGTTTGAGGTAGAAATAGCGGTCACACCATGCTTTGAAATGGGGGTAAATGTCATTGCCAAACGGTTGACAGGCATTGAGTGCCGTTTGATGCCAGTGTTGGCAGTCCTCTTCAAAGCCATAGTAAGGCGTTAGATCAAACCCACCGCCAAACCACCAAACGGGGGAGGCATCGGCTTGTTCAGCACAGAAAAATCGTACGTTTGCGTGTGTGGTCGGCACGTAAGGATTGTTGGGGTGAATGACTACGGAAACACCGAGGGCCGAAAACCGACGCCCGGCCAATTCAGGTCGAGTGGCGCTGGCGGATGGTGGGAGTGTTTCACCTGATACGTGTGAGAAATTGACGCCAGCGGTTGCAAATACATGGCCTTTCGTCATGATACGGGTGAGGCCACCGCCGCCATTGGGACGCGACCACGTCTCTTCTATAAATGCGCCACCACCATCCAATGATGCTAGCGTTTGGCAGATCTGGTTTTGCAATGACAAGAGATATGATTTGACCAAATCAATGGCATTTTCGGGTAAAGGATGATGGGTAGTGTGCATGATATCATTTATTTGTAAGCATATATTTTGAACAATACCATAAATCGCGTATAATAACCATTTTCACGCGTTTGAACGGGCTCATGTGTCATCATCAACGTTACCTCATTTGATTTCTCCCTTGTCTGTAGCACCCATGATCGATTGGACCTACACGCATTTTCGCGTGTTTATGCGCATGTTAGCGCCGCACGCGTTGCTGTACACCGACATGCAAACGGTGGGGGCGGTTATGAACAATCCAACACGTGCATTGGCTTTTCATCCCATGGAGCGCCCTTTGGCGTTGCAGTTGGGAGGGGCTGACAAAGAAGGCTTGGTTGCTTGCGCCGTGCAGGCAGAGCGCTTAGGTTTTTCGGAGGTGAATTTAAACTTAGGATGCCCGAGCGATCGAGTGCAAGCCGGTCGTTTTGGTGCGTGTTTGATGGCGGATCCACAACGGGTTGCAGAATGCATCCAAGCGATGAAAGGTGCGGTGAGTATTCCCGTGACCGCAAAAACGCGCATTGGGATTGATACCCACGATAGTTATGCGTTTTTTGCATCATTTGCTCATCGGTTGATGGATGCAGGTTGTGATAAACTGATTGTGCATGCCCGTAAGGCTTGGTTGCATGGCTTGAATCCCAAGCAAAACCGCACCATTCCGCCTGTGATTTATGATTATGTTTACCAGATAAAGCTGGATTTTCCATCCAGGCCAGTGGTCATCAATGGGAATATCAATACGTTACCTGAGATCAATGGTCACTTAAAGCACGTGGATGGCGTCATGTTGGGACGCCTCGTTTGCCAAAACCCTTATGCGTTGGCTGTCATTCATCACGCACTGTATCCACAAACGACGTTGCTAACCCGCAGTGTGGTGCTTCAAAAGTATGTGGCATACATTGAGTCGGTACATCCAACGGGGGTGCCGATGAGCATTTTATTGAAGCCTGTTTTAAATTTGCCGCATGGTTTAAAGGGGGGGCGCGACTGGAAGGCGCGTTTACTCACCGTGGTGCGTCTCAATTCGCCTGCTGGATTGCAGGATGCAGTGGTTGAATTGGCGCATATGGAGACGCATCCTGCGCCAATTGACACCGTATCCTTTGTCGACTAGCATTCAGCCATTCATGGAGTGTGTAGAATAATGATGATAAAATTACCCGTAATCGTTGGAATGGGCGGTATCAATGCGGCCGGTCGTACCTCAGGATTTCATAGTTACAAGCGCATGGTTTGCGATGTTCTCTCGGATCATGACATGGCCAATACTTGGTCTGACTTAGCCCATCGCATGGGGATGGATCACAAGGCGGGCATCTCAGAGGCCACTATTCACGACATCAAACAGGGCACATTGGTGCGCCGCATTGATAATTTTGATCCCGATCATGTCCGATGCCACCACAAGGCCCGCCTTGATTCGTCGGTTCTCCCGGCATCGCTCGTCATTAAAAAAGCCAAATTGCCAGGGCATCTTGCCAAGGCATCCCAGATGATGGAATTGGATAATAAAGAAGTGGGTGTG
>DNVL01000122.1 GCA_003507515.1 Legionella sp. | reverse complement strand
CTGGCGAAACGATGACTAAGGCCAATTTTTATCGCTGGTTTACCCAAACTATCCACGATCACACAATTGCTTGTTCAGGTGTTCAAAAAAATACTGCAGCCTCTTTTTTATAGCATCAGCCAAATGAACGACATGATGATCATTGAAGAACTGACCATGCGCACCTGGAATCAGATCAACAGTATACCCCTTTGGATAATATTTCCTAAACAACACATCGGGCGTAGCGCCCTCTTTAAACGGATTAAACTGACTTTCGCAACCAAAAAGAAGAGCCACCTGACCATCATATGTTCTGGCTTGGTTATCCTCCATTAAAATAAGCAATCCGACCGATCGCCCGGCACGCATTAATGCCTGCGCGATGGCCTGAGCGATGATAGCACCTTGACAATTCCCGCCGACACAGAACGCACCACTCGGTTGAAGGTGCATCATTTCGCAGGCATAGTGAGATGCCAGTGCGTCAACATTGGTATCTGAGTACGCCATAATCAAATGCCCCGACCGCATGCCTGTCACGGGTTGACTGGGTCCTAAGTGATGCGCCAGCTGATGCAATTCTTCGTAGCCTTGAAAACACCAAAAGAGAGGAGCGTTCGTACCCAACGCATTCAGCGTGAATAAAAAGGAATCTGAATAGGCTTGTACACCAGACCAGGTCGAAACAAAGGGACGCTGTTGCTGAAGGATCACATCAATTGCCTGCGGCTTTGTTTCACTCGTCCTATTCACGTCACACGTTGTCACAAGATGATAAGCCAGTGCTGCGGGAGTAGAGTATTCGTATAAATCACGCAACGTCATGTTCATCGGGGTGGAGTCGTTGAAACGCGTCATAAACAATATAGCGCTGAGGGAGTCACCACCAAGATCTGAAAAAAAGTGATCATGCACGCTGATGTTGTCTTGATTCAATATCGCATGCCAAAGACTCACAATGAGGGTTTCTAAGGCGCATCTTGGCTTTTCATTCTTTTTTTTATCGTTCAGAAGCCGTCCAGGCAACATCTGAGTGGCATCTCGATTGATCTTTCCTCCGGGCGTGAGCGAGAGGGAGGACACTTGAATAAAGATCGATGGAATCATGTGGCGCGGAAGATCTTGAAGCAAAAAATCACGTAGGTCATGCTGTTTAAGATGCACTTTCGCGTCATGAGCGCAAACATAAGCAAGCAGTTGTTTTTCGTCATCATGCGTATGGGTGAGCACAACGAGGGCCTCAGCAATCTGCGGATGGCGTGAAATGGCCGCTTCAATTTCTCCTGGTTCCATTCGAAGACTACGAATCTTTAGCTGGTAATCCATCCGTCCCAAAAACTCAATGACACCATCGGGACGAAACCGAGCCCTATCACCTGTGCGATACAAGGTTGAGCATTTGAGTTCTGGAAAGGGATTTTTCACAAACGTTTTTCGTGTCATATCGGGATCATTCAAATAGCCTAAACCAACACAAAGCCCCCCCAGACACAACTCACCAACAGAACCCAAAGGCATCAGCTGGAGCCCCTCATCCAGAATGACGGCCTTCACATTCGGGAGGGGACGGCCTATCGGCGTTGGGTAACCTATTTCACGATCAATCTCATGAAAAATGACACCAATGGATGTTTCAGTGGGCCCATAGGTGTTCATGAGCAATACATGAGGCAACAGAACTCTAAATTTTTTCACCGCCTCAACGGGCAAGATATCGCCACCAATCAGAATACGCTTCACGCTGTTGAATGCAGACAAAGCCTCAGGATGTGTACTCAAATATTTGACCAACAATTGGAAAATAGAGGGGATAAAATCCATGAACGTGACCCGCTGTTCTCTCAAGAGGCCAACAATCTTCTCAGGAACAATGACATCTTCTCTGGGTGCAATGATGCATCGACCGCCCACGATCAACGGCCAAAAATATTGCCAGATAACCGAATCACCCGTTCCTGGTGAAGTGGCCAAAATCACGTTGTCATCGGCTGAACCAAACCAATCATTCATGACACACAGGCGATTCACGATACCAAGATGCTGATTAACTGCACCTTTCGGCGTGCCGGTAGAACCGGAAGTGAACATACAGTACAACGGCGAATCCAGAGAACATGGGATGGCTGTATCTGTCGCCGTGCTGACCTCATTCGTCTCAGCAAGGATCACCGCAACCGAGACAATGTCATACGCCGGATCAATTTGAACCGCATTCTCTCGCGTTGCAAGCACAACAACGGTTGAACCCAACTGTTGAAGCAAAGAATGGATTCGATTGATTGGCCAGTCGGGATCGATGGGACTAAACGCAGCGCCCGTCTTCATGACTGCAAGCTCGGCTATCAATAGTTCAGGAGAAGAGGCCATCATCAGCGGCACAAAGCAGCCTGGACCAATCCCTCGTGATCGTAAAAAAAAGGCCAACCGAGTCGCTAGATCATTGACTTGCCTGTAAGTAAAATCTTGATTTGAGGAACGGATCGCAATCCTGTCGGGTGTACGGCTTGATTGCTCTTCCACCATATGATGCAAGCACTTCGCCTGGGGATAATGCCTGGTCGTTTGATTCCAGTCTTGCAGAAGGGTTTGACGTTCAGAAGCGAGCACGATATCAATATCACGCACAGGTAAATCAGGTGTTTCGAGCATCTGACTGAGCATGCGTTGAAACTGTTGGGCATACCGACCAATGGTTGACGTTGCAAATGAACCCGCTTTATAGACCCAGGTGAATCGAAACGCACCCTCATCCTTTTGCATATAGACCGACAGATCTCGGTCAGCAACGTCAAGAAAAACTCGCTTCTCACTCACCTTCATTCCCGCAACGTGCCGAATGGTTGCTGTCGGTAGCTTGGTAAACGAAACCGGCGTAAAGGGATCACGACCCGGCTCACGTGAGACGGCCAGGTTACGAATCGCAAGGTCATAAGGATAGTCCTCGTATTTCACCACATCGTTGAGCTGCCGGTCTATCTCTGCAACCAAACGAGTCAAACCGTCTTGTGAACCCATTTGCAAACCGATCAATCCCGTGTTTACAAAAAGTCCAATGGAATCATTAAATGCTGGATCAGTTCGACCGACCAGTGTTGTCGCAACGAGCAAATGGTCTTGCTTTGAAAGTGCAGACAAAAAAGCAAAAAAAGCGGCGAATGCAATACGAAAAGGACTCAGGTTCAAAGCCTGCGACGTCGTTTTGAGACGATCTGTCAGTATGTCAGGTAGGTTGAAGGCATATTGTAAACCAGCCTGTTCAGAACGTATGGTCCGAATCCCTTCTCTTGGAAATTCATAAGCGGGATTTGCATGAGAAATCATACGCCAATGATGAAGCGCACTGTTCCATTGTTGCGAATCCATTTGACGTTGCTGCCATTGTGCAAACGCGACAGACTGGGCTGAAGGCCTTAGCGGTGTTTTATTTCCTAGGAAATGCATCAATTCATTGACGAATATTTTCCAAGATGTCCCATCGATGATTAAATGATGAAAGCCGCACAACAATACATATTTTACATCACAAAGGCGCAGCAGCTTGAAACGAAACAATGGGCCCTGCTCAAGGTCGTACGGCACGTCTCCGTAGGCTTTTTCTAACGCGTCAAGATCATCCGATGAAGTCGGTTCACTCTGTTGCTCTACACAAAGGTTGATCATCCACGATGGAAGCGTCCGTTGCAAAAGTCCCGAAGGCGTCCAGTTAAAAACCGAACGAAGCGCATCGTGCCTATGAATGATGTTAGATAGCGCGCCACAGAGTTCAGCGGTATCCAGGGTCCCGGTAAAGGTTAACGACCACAGCAAATTAAACGCTGAAGGCGTGGAGGCTATCCCGTGAGAAAGCCAGATCGATTGCTGAGAAAACGAGGCCGGAGCGCTGGATATGGATTCAGTACTCATTCTACAAATCCTTTTTCGGTCTGTCTCAAGTATCGAAAAATCATTTTTTTGCTTTTCAAGCGTTCATTATGTTGCTGAAGCATCAACATATATTCTCTACTGTTTACATCCATTTGATCGATAGCAAGCTGAGATGCCAACTCAAAGAGAGCATGTATTTCATCTTCTCCATCTGAATATTCACCCGATTCCAGGTACAAATCTTCGGATAAATAGTAAGTATGTCTTAAGGTGGTGTCAATGAATTCTAATTGATACCGAGCAACCGCTTCATCTTGGGGGTTAAAAGGCAAATTCAAGGTGGTCGCGATCCGTCCCAACGCATACAGTGGATCCTGGATTAAGCGATCATAATCCACGACAACACGTTCTTCCCCCACCGTTTGCGTTAAAGAATGCAAGGTGTATTCGTACCAAAGAAGATAACTCTTCTCGTATGAGAAGCCCTCTCGTTTAGCCATCGAACGCACGATGCTCATTGGATTACGCAATGCAATCACATAGTTAACACGCAGATGTAATGCGTCGAAAACAGGCTTCCAGAAAGGCAACAATCTAGCGAACCGTGGATCTTTTAAACCAAAACACGATACATTGCTCATTTTTTGTTGAAGAAGCGCAACCGCTCGTGACGTGTAAAGACTCAGATCGGTGTTGTTGATCAGATCCGGAAAAACAGGCTCGATGGTTTGATAATCCGCACCGAGATACTCTAAAATAGAAACATTCAGTTCATAAAAATCCAAGTCTTCCCAAAACCCTTTTTCGTTGTCATAGGAAGGAGGCATTAAGTGATCACCCAGCTCCACACCAAATAGCTGTAGAGCACGTGTCATCGCACTGGTTCCACTCCGATGCATGCCCAATACAACAACAATCGTTTTAGCCGTAGTTGTGATCATTTGTCATTTGTATCTGTCAACGCGTTTAAATGAAGAGGCAGGGTTGATTTCATTAGAGGCCGGACTAACGGTCATCGGTTTTTGCCAAAATCGATACAATTTACTTTTTTCCCCGGCATCATCTGCACAAAGTTGCGTTTCTAATAAAGTGAGATTTTCAAAAGTTAGATTTTCACATGGTTCACCGAGAATGGCATTAGGCGTAAAAAATTGTTGCTCCACTACGTCGATTAAATCAGTGTTGGTGTTCCTTAGTGATAATGGTGTAAAGATGGCGGCCTCAACGCGAAGCGTTGATTCGACAACAGAATGTTCTGAAGTAATGAGTGTTTTCTCGCTCGTAAGTTCATCACTAAAACGCACATGATTAACTACCTCAGAACCCTTAGGAACGGTCTGAAATAGACGTTCTCCCATCGTGCCAGCCTTAATTGAACTATTCTTTTCAGCATGTTCATGCGCAGCATAAGCTAAATCCACCACTATCCTTTCAATCGTTTCTTTCGCATTTAAAGCCGCTAATTGCTCTTCAAAATAATCAATGACTTCATCGCAACTTAACGGTTTATCAGAATTGAAAAATGTTTTATAAGTATTCAACTTGACTATAAGCGGCCGTGTAATCTGCTTTCTTATTGTATCAAAATAATAAACATCTGCTATTGTTTCAGCATCTAGAGGATGTTTAATGCGTGAAAAGCTCTCCTCTTCACGCACTGCTCGCTGTTTTAAACAGTTTAACTCTTTCAACTCCTTCATTAAATACCAACGAACAATACAGGGATTGATGCTAGCACATATATTTTCTTCATCATTTTTCATATAAAAAAACCAGGCCAAATAAATCGCATTATAACACAAATACATCATAAGCAACGGATATGCTGTTCGTCAAATAAATCAAAATCTAATAACCTTATTGTTAGGCCAAGGCCCAACCTACAGCAGGTTGATTAAATGTTAATTCGACAGCCGTGCAAGGTACGTACGTCATCTGATATTGACTTTGTTTCTTGAATAGGTAAGTATTTGTTTTTTTTAAAATCAGCCGCTACATCTGGCTAACCACATGATTTTCTCGTCAAAATAAAAACCTTCCATAGTGAAGGATAATAACAGGGGTCCACAGATGTTATCCGCAAGAAGTTCTTTTTTAAATCATATTGAAGTCAATATAAAATCACAAGCAGGCTCTCACGACGCATTATTTACGCTTGATGATAAAGCCAATATCGTCACACGGCATTCTTTTCTTGATTTACAAAAAAAAGCAATGGAAGTGGCTCAACTGTTAATTGACAACGAATTGCAAGGGACACGGGTCGTCTTGCTTTTTCCCGCCGGGTTTGATTTTATAGTTAGCATTTTAGCTTGTTTTTACGCAAAGGCAATAGCGGTGCCTTTAAATATCCCTCATGGAAAACAAATGAGCCGTGTTTCTCATGTTATATCCGATTGCACACCTAGTGCAGTCTTAACCACACCTGTGGTACTGAATTCGTTCGCTATCAACCAAGAGCCATCACCCTTTGTGATGGAGAAGAAATGTGATCTAACCACCATAACCTATGTGCCCATCAAAAATAAGAGTGTCAAATGCAATGAATCGGTCAACATAGCTCTTATTCAGCATACATCGGGCTCTA
>DNVL01000067.1 GCA_003507515.1 Legionella sp. | reverse complement strand
CGGCACGATGGTGACAGCAGGGGGCTTGATTGGGTGTGTGCTGGTCAAGATGGTGACGGCGCACTCTTCAAAAGCCAGCCAGTACCTGCATGGCTCAGCCCGGTGGGCAGACAAACAGGATTTACTGGAAACAGGACTGTTGAACAATGATCAGGGCGTGTACGTCGGTGCCTGGCTGGATGAAGACGGTACCCTGCATTATTTACGTCATAATGGGCCGGAACACATCCTGACCTATGCCCCAACCCGCTCCGGCAAAGGCGTAGGCTTGGTGTTGCCTACCCTGTTGTCATGGCCGCATTCTGCGGTGATCACCGATTTAAAAGGCGAGCTTTGGGCGATGACCTCCGGCTGGCGGAAAATGCATGCCAACAATGCCGTGATTCGCTTTGAACCCGCCACATCCAAGGGATCGGCCCGCTGGAATCCCATCGATGAAATCCGCATTGGTGCTGATCATGAAGTGGGGGACGTGCAAAATCTGGCCACACTCATTGTCGATCCCGATGGGAAGGGCTTGGAAACACACTGGCAGAAAACATCTCAAGCCCTGCTGGTCGGCCTGATTCTGCATGCCATCTACAAGCTAAAGAGCGAAGGCCAGTCGGCCACCTTTCCTAATATTGACCGATTACTGGTGGATCCAAACACCAGCATTGCTGATTTATTGACGGAGATGACGCAATACCCGCATGTCGATGGGGTGAATCATCCGGTGATCCTTGCCTCGGCGCGCGACATGATAGACCGGCCTGAAGAGGAGGCTGGCTCGGTATTGTCTACCCTGAAATCCTATCTGGCGCTGTATCGCGATCCAGTGGTGGCTCATAACGTGAGTGCATCGGATTTTTGTATCAAGGACTTGATGCACCATGCGCATCCGGTCAGCCTGTATATTGTGACACAGCCCAATGACAAGACCCGATTGCGACCGCTGGTGCGCCTCATGATGAACATGATTGTGCGCTTGTTGGCGGATAAAATGGAATTTGAGCAAGTGTTAGGCGCGCCACCCAAACGGCGAGGTCTTTTTGGCAAATGGATGCGTGTTCTACAAGGCACACCCTATGTGCGCGCTAAAAAAACCTATCAGCATCGCCTGTTGGGCATGATTGATGAGTTCCCAAGCCTTGGCAAGCTCGACATTCTGCAGGAATCATTGGCCTTTGTGGCGGGTTATGGCATCAAGTTTTACCTCATTTGTCAGGACATTAATCAGCTCAAAAGTCGCGAGAGTGGCTATGGGCCGGATGAAACCATCACATCCAACTGTCATATTCAAAATGCCTACCCACCCAATCGCATTGAAACCGCGGAGCACCTGTCCAAGCTCACCGGACAAACCACCATCATCAAAGAGCAAATCACCACCAGCGGGCGACGCACGAGTGCCATGTTAGGGCAGGTATCGCGCACCATTCAGGAAGTGCAGCGCGCCTTGCTGACGGTCGATGAATGCTTGCGCATGCCGGGGCCTAAAAAGAACGCGGATGGTGAAATCAGTGAGGCAGGCGACATGGTGGTGTACATGGCCGGCATGCCTGCGATTTATGGCCGACAACCCCTGTATTTTCAGGACGCGATTTTTACCGCGCGTGCAGCGCTGCCGGCCCCTTTGGCGAGCGACACCTTGCGTGGGGTGCGAGTTGAAGAGGGGCTGATTTCCATATGAATTCTATATTAACGAAAGCGGTGATGGGGGTTGCCGTGACAGGCCTGGGTTTGATTGCACTAGGCAGTGCGTTGCACATGGCCGGTATCCGCATCAACACCAGCCCGAGTATTCCCGTTGGGATTTATTGGATGACACAACGTCCCATTCAGGTGGGTGAATACGTGATTTTTTGCCCGCCCAACCGGGCTATTTTTCAGGATGCACTCACCAGAGGTTACATCCATGCGGGTTTTTGTCCCGGAGGATTGGGCTACATGATGAAGAAAGTAGTGGCAGCCAGGGGTGACACCGTGTCTTTCACGCCGAATGGTGTGCAGGTCAATGGCGAGCACCTGCCTTACAGCAAGCCCCAAAAAATGGATGGCAGCGGTCGGGTACTGTCCGGCTGGCGTGTCAACCATGTGGCGTTAAACGAGTCTGAACTGCTCTTGATGACCGACCAAAGCGTGCTGTCATTTGATGCCCGTTATTTTGGGCCGATAAACAAAAATCAGGTAAAGGCGGTGGTCATACCGCTGATGACATGTATTTATAACCCTTATTTAGAGAGAAATTAACATGCGTTTATTCATTGCAGAAAAACCATCCGTTGCCAAAGCCATTGCGGAGGAGCTGGGCGTGACCGGAAAAGGGGACGGTTTTATTGAGTGTGGTGCTGATCGCATCACTTGGTGTTTTGGTCACATGCTGGAGCTGGCAGAGCCGGATGAATACACGGGTGCTGATGCGCCCGTCAATCCGGCTACCGGTAAAAAACTCTGGCGCGTGGAGGACTTGCCCATCATCCCGACGACGTGGGTCATACGGCCTAAGCCTGATGCCGAAAAACAGCTGAAAGCCATTGGTCGTCTGCTCAAAGAAGCCCGTGTGGTGGTCAATGCGGGTGATTCCGATCGTGAAGGCCAGCTGCTGATTGATGAGGTGCTCGACTACTTTGACAACAGCAAACCGGTGCTCCGCTTTTGGGTATCCGCACACGATGCGGTTTCACTGCAGCGCGGACTGGCTGCGATGAAAGACAATGCCGATTATCTTGGTTTTGGAGCAGCGGCCATGGCACGCAGTCGCGCCGACTGGTTAATCGGTATGAATTTAAGTCGAGCCTACACCTTGCGGGCGCAGCGTGGTGGCTCGCGTGCCCTGCTCACGGTGGGGCGTGTACA
>DNVL01000005.1 GCA_003507515.1 Legionella sp. | reverse complement strand
TCTATTTTCCCTGTGATAAATTTCAAGAACCTTATGCGTATCATTTAATGGCACCCTGTGATCGGTCAGCGAAAGATTTTAGAAACAAGGAATTGAACTTATTGTTTCCGAGAGAATATGTTACGCTTTTTGAAAACGACCCCATCCGTATTCTGCGTATTATACAGGCATTAAGCCGTTCCGACTTTACCATATCAAAAGATCTGGAATATGATATTAAACAATATATTAAAACGCATGAGAAATATGTATTTAAAAATATAAATCCTGATCGATTTTATCATAATTTAAAATCATTGTTTTATTCAGGACATGCGGTAAAGAACCTTGAAAAACTACTCCAATTTCAATTGTTTGATGAACTATTTCCTTTTGTTCAGAAGTTATCAAAGGAGTTGAAAGCGCTCACCCTGTATTTAGTGAATCGTGTTGCCATGGACAGCGATTCCGACTTTTTATTATCGCCTTCGTTATTTTTTTATGCGGTTTATTGGAATGATATAAAACAAAAATCATACTCGCCTTATTCTATTTCTGATCTATCTTGTGGGATGGTGAATATTCCGGTGGCAAGTTTTAGTAAAACTAAAAGATCAAACGAAAGAGATGTATTGAATGAAACCATCCATCGCGAAAATATTGCTTATTTGTCATTATGGGAGAAAAAATACAACACTCAATTTGAGAGTGAGCGAATGCTTGAAGGAAATCTCATTATGATCGAAAGAAACCTTATGCAGATGATGGAGGATAAAATAAAAAAAAGTTGGGATAAGCCATCGGTTCTTTTTCTTAAGTCGCGTCAGAACGCGCTGTCTACTATTGTTGAGGAAAATGAAGACATTTGTCGACTTGAAATTGACACGAATTCATTAGAATCAGTGATAAGTCATCAATGTTCTGCAAATGATTACGCTATACATTGTCAACGGGCAACTATTTCGTTACATATTGGAAAATATAAGGAATCGAGAGACAACTTTAAACGAGCGATCACATTAAATCCGTCATTGCCTGATGCTTACTGTGGATTAGGACAGGTTGCGAAAAGACAAGCAGAAAACTATAACGCATCCATTCGATCTGTTTTGAGCCGGATGAATTTATTAAAAAACAATCTTAAAATAAGTAAAAAATCGATCGGGAAATGTAAAAAAGAACATCAGTTGTATGTACAGCAACAAAATGATCAGTATCTTCGCGCGGTGGCATATTGTGAACAATCTCTGGCTAGAAGTGCGCATTACCCGCCAGCGACTCAGTTATTACGCACGATAGGTGACGCGGTTAAACACCATGTTGAGGCAATGCATGCAACGCTTGAAAAAACAGAGAATTTATTTCCTTTTGTTCTCCCTCTTCAGCGTCTTGCAACGCCTATGATTGCAGATAATCCCATCATGAATAGAGATGGGGATCAGCCGAATGATAAACATAAACAGATGATTCAAGATGCCCTTCGGGAAGAAGGTTTCGAGCATTATCAAAAAGCGCTAGACATCTATCACCAATTATCGGTCGGAAATCATGCACTAATGGCGCGGCATCAATGCGTTCGTTTGCATGTTCAATTAAATCAATATAACAAAGCATTGAAATGTGCAAATCGTTTGGTGGATATATCAGAAGAGGATTACAACAATCGCTATGGTCGTCATAAAACACGTCAAGCGGCGCCGTTTGATAATTATCAATACCACCACTACTATGCGATTTTGCAACGTGGGGAAACCCATTTAAAGTCAGGACAGCTGGGCGAGGCCATTAAAAATTTCGATTGTATTATAAAACGTTATGTTCACTCGCAAGATGATCCTGACAACACGCTGGTTGAAATAACGATGAAGAGCTACATTTACAAGGGAAAAGCGATCCATCAATTGGCACGCGCGGAGTGCGAGATAATCATGATGAAGGACTCGCCTCAACAAACGGAAGTGATGGAAATGAACACCCTTGACATACAGCAAGAGCACAGCAAAAAATTTGACGTAGCCATGTTAGAGGTCATGGAAAAGGAAATACATGCTCAGCAATATTATGAAAATGCGAAAATACTGATAAATAAATTAGGACATGATTTTACTAATGATTTGATGATGGTGTATTTTGGACTGGGTGAAATCGAGCAGTTGAAAGGTCATGTGGATGGGCCACAAAGTGCTAAGGAATACTATGAGATCGGGCTCAGCCTTATTCATGAAAAAATCCTTAATAGTCAGTACGCTAACGACATTTCCATCCACAATGATTTATTTAGAAGTGCAGAATATATTAGTGGTTTTTTTATTAAGAAAACGAACGAACAGTTGCTTCATAAAAAATCATTTATTGTCCGTGAGATGGATATTTTATTCATGGAATATTCCAAAGAAATATATTTGAAGTCGTTACTGTATGTACCAAAAAATGAATTTAGAATGGCAAATATTCAGTTAATTAAAATAAGTTTAATCTTAAGTAAATATGATGATGCCATCCTTCAAATAGAATCTATTCTGTCGGGACATTTGAAGGGTTCATCGTGTTGCCGACGAGAATTATTTTTACTGCTCGGTGAGTGTTATGAAAGAAAAAAAATGCATCGAATCGCCATAGAATATTATAAGAAAGTCCAAGCGCTTATATATGATGATGACAATAGTCAGCGTCAAGAATTAATGAATTTGGCGCAAAATGCGATGAATAGAATATTGATAATGAATCAATTTTTAATGATACCGATTGATTTTTCGGAGAAAAATACACTGGGTTCAATCGCTTCTCGTAGTGAGCTCAACATATCTCTCCCTGATGTTGACGCGTATATCGCACGAATAAAAATGGAGCAATTTCAAGGGAATATTGACGCTGCCGAAAAATATTTCATCGAGTATCTGCAGCTATTAAATGCAAGTCTAAAAGAAACATCAGATCTGCCGAAAGAACGCATCTACGACTGTTTTTTTTCTATTGCTGAATCCATTAGCGGTGATGCGCTCACTCGGGTTATGAATGATCTGCTGATAATGGATACTTTCTCGTCAATGGCTCTCAATGAGTCCGATCACATCTTGTTGAAACAGTCTAAAGATGCGTATCAACAAGCCCTAGAGCATATGCCTGCGTGCTTGTTTCACCGCGCTTATGACAGATTATCTGTTATTGCCTTTATTTTGGGTGATTATGACGAAGTTATTCAAGGAATTGAAGGCATGCTTAGACGAAAGGCTTCTACTTTGAGTTATTCTAAAAGCGATCTTTTCGAGCTGCTTCGAAAGTGCTATGAAAAATTAGGACGTGATTTCAAAGCCGATGAAATGTGGTTTCAAGTCGGCAGTGGGGAGCATGCGAGTGGCGAATATCATCATGCAATCGACAGCTACACCCGCGCCATTGAATTGAATCCTCATCATTTACAATGTTATTTTGCGCGTATCGAGTCGTTTATTGGTCTCCAGCAATATGACAATGCGTTACGCGACAGTGAGTTTTTAGTAAGCATTGGCATGGACGAGTACAATCAGCACTATAAAGTAAGTCAAAAAGCACCTTATGATCAATATAAGTATCATTTTTTGTCGGCTCGTTTCCAAAGAGGCTATGTGCATTTAGTAAGGGCACAACATCTGTTAGTACTAGATGACACATCAGCACTTCTGGATTTTGATTATACGATAAAAGAATGTTCAACATTGAAAACACGAGAGTTTCGAACCTTGGCTTCTTACGCTTTTAATGGGAGAGGCCTATGTTACGAAGCCCGTGCGCAAGTATTTCGGGCGCAACTCCGTGGTCATCAATCTATTCAAATAATAGGTCAAATTGAAAGGGCAGACAATGATGCGATGCGCGTGATAAATGATTTTGAAGCAGAGGCGATATCCGCTTATCAGCAGGTAATAGCACACAGCCCATCTCCTGATAAACAGACTATTGAGAAATCCAGCCTTGCCGAATCCTATCGAGGCTTGGGTAATATCGCAAAAGCAAAGGGTGAATTAGCCTTTGCCAAAAGTGGGCTGAATAAGAAGGAGTTTAAAGTAGGTCTACGCCACATCGATCGCGCAGAACAATATTATTTAACGGCAATTCGGATTGATCCAAACATGGGCACGTCGCTGTTAGGGCTAGGTCATATCGAGGACATGCGATCGCAATTTGGTTTCATGACACCAGAAGACATTAGAAAACATCAAGACGTAGCTAGAAAATACTATCTCAATAGCTTACAGCATCGCCCATATTGCCATGAGGCCTATTTGCGTTTGGGAAGGATTGCACAGGTCCAAGGAGACGCGAATGAAGCGAGCAGTCACTATAGGCAGTATTTTTTATTCATACGCGCTCAACTAGAAATGAACGCAGGATCTATCTCACCCGAGGATTCCTGTCTCATTTATAATCAATTGGCAGATAAGATTGTCAGTGGGAAAAAAATTGTGTCAACAGTTAAGCAATTGTTTTTTTCAGTTGAGCAATCACCAACGGTGAGTGATTTTGATTTGAATTTTTTTGGTCTTTTACACTGTATTTATTCGGAAGCGGCTGGATGCTTGAGTAGCATGAATAACACTCAGATTAAATTGATTTCCATTTCGATTATTTTAAGACATTTTGATGATGCCATTGAGCGCATTCAAGAACTGCTTCAAGCCCACTTCACAATGCTAGAATTGTCTAAAAGAGAGCTTTTTTATCTCTGTGCGAAGATGCATGACATGAAGAATAACCACGTGGAGGCAAAAAGAAATTATCTTCAAGCGGTCAGTTTGAAGTCATATGATGATGATAATGAGCGCTCGTCGCATATTGTTAGCTACGCGAAGACGGGTTTGAAAAAGATAATTGAGGCGGATGTTGCGCGTGCGCTTACACCCAGTAGTCCAGTGGCAAAAAAAACAACGGGTATTGCTCAATTAAATATGTTTGCTGAACAAGCCACATCCTCTTTAATGGAGAATGTTCAGTGTCCTTCCGATGCGCATGGGTTGACGAGAAGACTTTAAGGATATAACCCTTTGACCACAAAGCAAACGGTTACTTAAATAACTTTAATACCATGCTTCTCATCCGAGCTAATTCCGCGGGGTTGAACTCTTTATAGACATGACTTCCAATATTCAAGCTGACTACAACGTGCTCCCCTATGCCTTTCAACAGATCAACGCCAGATAATTTTAAGAGCTGAATTTTGTCCCCAATACCCGCCGCCCAAGTGTTAAAATAAGCCATGCTTGTAAAAACAGGCAGGAAGACGTGTTCACCTTCTTCTAAATACAATACTTGCGGGGCCTCTTCCGATGATTTTTTTTCAATGGGGATAATAAAATTTGCTTTGATAAATTCAAGATATGCTTTGTTTGCGTCTTTATTTTCGCCTTCAGTGATCAAGGCCTGTTGAATAGCGCTTTCTAATGCATTCATGTTCTTTGATTTCCTTCTATGGCCATGTGAATACTCCAGGTGCTCTGTTTTTTTATGGATGGTATCGTATGTGGAGCGTTGAATACAACTGAACCATCAAGATAACATAGAATACGATATGCAAACCAGTTTTAATTTTGGGCTTCAAGAAGACTGTGATATACACGAGGGACCACGCTTCGTGACGCAGTACTGTTACGCCTTGATGACAAATGACACCAACAAATATCGCACCATCTGTGCAATAAATATATATATTGCGTAGGCTGTCTCGGCTGTTTTTTCAGCCGCAACTAGAGCCAATGCCATATGTACCATGTCGGATTCCTTACATTGATTGGACAACGTATTTCAAGCGGAGTTCATCGTGTGTATGCGTTGCTCAAAAAATTAGGGCTAAATCCATTGCCCCTAGCCAAGTGACATCCTGTCAGACAGTCATCGAATGGCGTGATCTCTTTGTTTCAGCAAGCACTACTCTAAATGATCAATCATTGCGGATGATAACGCATTTTGGCTTAACCGCTCAAGATTGAGTATTGATCTGGACAGCAATTCCTCACCTCGCAAAATCGCCATCAAAATAATGGGACCAAAAGGCAACGGCTTTGTATTTGTCCCGCTATAGGCGTCAATCTGCCAAGGGAAGGGGTCAAATACGTTTTTAGGCTGTTGTGGCTCAGGTGCTTTTGTATCAATGGCGTTATTGTATCCCACCATAATCGTTTCTGATGAAGGCCTCATTTGTTTCTGCCTGGCCAATAGGGGGGCTGTGCTTGTGAGTTGCGCATGTGTGTTTGCAACACAGTAACGTTTGTCATCTTCAAACGTATGAAGCGTAAACACTTGCGCTGATGCTTCAAACGCGCACTCTGATTCGATGAAATCATATCGCTCTTCATTCAGTACAGCCATTTTCGAAACATCATAAGCAAACATATAGAAAGAAGCATTCTTTTCGAAAGAATAAGGTGTTGTTATCCAGTGGTAATCAAATGATTCAAATGCCTTCTTTAATCGCGCCAATGTCTTTTCATCAATGCCTTGCAAAGCGAAACAATTGGCACCTTTTTCATATATTAACGATTCAAGCATTTTTTGATTTAGAGAATCCATTTTAAACGGCATGGGATTATCCTTGAATGTTATATTTTTGTGATTAAACCATTGTATTCAATTTCAAATGCCCCATTCACCTGGCTGGGTAGGGTGATTGACATCAAATTTGAGGGGAGGGGGCAGTTAAGCGTGCTTTTTTTTGTTTAATGTGATGCTGCTCAAGTAAGGCATACACGGCTTCCTGATGGTTGGGTGGGACTGTAACAAAGATCGATGTGATGGTGTTGAAGTGTTTATCCGTTGATTCGTGTTTTTCTGTGTCCTGCTCATAACTAAAGACACGTGCGGTCAATCCAAGCCGGTCTAATTGCGTGATGAATTGTCGCTTTGTGTGTTCATCCAAAAATACCGATATGTCATGCGTAGCCGTATGCTGATTGACACGGAAAAAACGTGTGGGGCGCACCCGCGAGTTGACAGGAACATCATTGATCGGACGTGTCCAGTAAGCCTCGGGCCCCTTTTGATGTGGTTGACGATGAGAACTGTCTAATGCACCTAAATGCTCACAGTCTAGCTCGATGCCACAGCGTGTGATATCAGTAAAATAATGATTCCACCTAAAATAACGGTAGTCGGTCGAGTCATCGGATAGCCCTACTTGATTGATAATGTTTAAATAGGGCTGTTTGCGCTTTGTAAAATACAACGTTGGCCATATCGATAATTTGGTTGCCGGCAAAGCGGCGTTCCGCAGGAAAGATAAATGCTGTTCAGCGAGATTCAATGCACAATGAGAGAGTGGGTTCTGAAGTTGGTGTCGCAAATGCGAAAACGCACTCGCAACTTGTTCTGACGGCGCTTGTGTTGCGTAGGTATTGAATCGTTTTGGCAATTGAATGTGTTCACCATAAAAAGAGTTCGTTAACGTCATCACGATAAACTGCAGCAAGGGTTTTAGCAGTTTCAGATGCGCTGATGCGTTTAATGCCTGGTAAAGCATGGGAGGAAATGAATCCATAATATACAAATTTTCAATGCACTCCCCGTCTTGCACCAGTTGAGCGGCAACGTAATATGCTTTGGTTCCACCATACGAGAAACCCAGTAACGAATAGGGACCTTCCGGTTGAATGGTTTTAATGGCCGCAATCTCACGTTGAACTGCTTCACCCATATGGGAGGGTAGTAGACGTGAGTCGTGAATGCTTGGATCGCTGAGACCGTAGATTGATTTTTTGGTGTACTCTGATAGAACCGCGGCCAATTCACGATAGCTAAAATACCCCTCGCCTAGCAATGCCGGTAAAAAAAATATATTGTCTTTTGCACTCGCTTCAGGTCGAATCATCAAGGCTCGAATGGAGGCTTGATTTATTGGAGGGGCACTGGATCCATTGCCGTGGCTGAGACTCTGCGTGATCGCTTGTATGGTAACAGTTTTGAGTGCTAATAATTGTTGATAAGCGTAAGTTGGGTCAATCTGTTGCTGAATCAAGCGAACCATCTCCTGAGCATCGAGTGAATTGCCTCCTAGAAATAAAAATTCAATATTATCCGGAATATTCTCGCGTTGCAGCACATCTTGCCAAATGGTTCGGATGGTCTCTAGAAACAGGGGTTTCTCATCCGTTTGAGAGTCATCGATAAACCAGGCGTCGAGATCATCCTTACGCGTGAGCAAGGCTTGCCGGTTGATTTTATCGCTGGATGGCATGCGAGGCAGTGCATCCAATGAGACCAGTAGGGGAATGGCTTCTTTTTTTAATTTTAAACGTAAATGATCTTGAATCGCTTTACTTGTTTTTGCATCAAGCCTGGGGAAAACCACTACATAAGCAAAGGGTCTTAATTGTCCCAAATAGGGTTTAATTACGACGGCCGCTTGCAGATGCGCCAAATTATTGACGAGATGATAATGGTTTAATAAATGCTCAATGGGATCGGTCGTGATTTTAACGCCGCTGACCTTGCAAAAGCCGTTCGGTTGACTTCGGCCCTTATAAAATAAGAAGCCATCCTGTTCAGAGAAGACATCATTCGTGTTAAACCAGCGCACGAGGTTTTTTCCTGTTGACGTATTGCCCCACTCGCTTGTATTTCTTTCCATTTGCAAATAGCCTGGCGTGAGATAAGGCGAATCAATATGAAGCGTTTGATTGATGATGAGGTAGTGCACGTCAAGACCCCATGGTTTGCCTATGGGTACGATCGTTTGTTCGCCGTCGTCGTACAATGCCAACCCATTCACGCATAGCAAACTCAAGCCAAAGGTGGCTTCGGTTGGACCATAACCATTCCAAAGGTAAATAGAATACTTTTCACACAAGGCTTTTAGCTCCGGTGTACAGGTATCTCCCGTGACCAGTAAGTGCTGAAGACCGCTCTCGGATAACTTCTGAATCAG
>DNVL01000188.1 GCA_003507515.1 Legionella sp. | reverse complement strand
CGTACAACAGAAAATTTTTATCGTTGTTTTCATCTCTCGCGTCCATTGAAATAATCGCCATGTATTCACTGATTTGCTATAATTTCGCCTATTGATATATAGGACAATCTTTTTTTGGAATAACACGATGCTATCTGAGACGCAAAAAAAAAATCATGTGAACGTTTCTTGCTATTATCTCGCTTAGAGCGGCAGTTGATTGCGCTAAAAATATTGTGCTCTGAATTTATCAATGAAAAAACATTGACAACCGCGCTGAGAGAAGCTGGCATATCGGATGAGGCGTATCAATCTTTTTTGAAGCACCTTCCTCAATTGGGTTTTACCACGAACAAAAAGAGTTCAACCATTGATCCCGCGCTGCACCACATTTTTTTGGTGCACATGTCGGATGAAGACATGGTGTGGGTCTATGCCTTGGTCAAGCCTTTGCATGAAAACATGGCGACCTACTCGTATGATGGACGTCGGAACCAAGAGCAGGCGTTGCTTCAGATTGCGCTTTATGCCAATGAACTCCCGCTGTTTTTAGCGAACAAACAGGATCTGGGCGCTTGCAATAAATTGGTGTTGGACCTTCAAGACATCCTCAACGCATACCCCATCAACATCGATTGGTTGCAGTCACGACAGGCGGTGATCCGGTCATTTATTTTTGTGGCGCAGTTGGGAAATTACTATTGTGAATGCCCTCCGGTTAACAATCAGCGTGAGATTTTGGCTTTGTTTTTACAAAGTATCGATAAAATATCTGACCATGATTTCTTAAATTATTACAGTGCAGTCATTCATGTCTCACTCGGCCAAGTTGAACAAGCCGTGGGGTATTGCGCGCAAATTCAAGATCCAAAATCTGGATTTGTACTGGCATTGCAGGCTAGCGTTGCTTTTTTAGACATGCAATTTGAGCAGGCCGGTAAATTATATCGTAAAGCATTGACGGCACTGAGAAAACAAAGTGGCGTGCCTGGATTTTATTTTGACAATATATTAGGGCTTTTTTATGGGTTTTGTTTGGCTCTTGTTGACAAAAATCACTCACAATTAAGAACCAATGCAACAAACTATGGCAAATATTTTGAAGCGAATTGGTCCATGCCAATGCATGGGGTCTATTGGTTTTTCATTCTCATTGGTATGGTTGAAGCAGGCGATCAGCAGGGTGCGCATCGTGAGTGGAAATCGTTGCAAAAATTGATTGATGCATTGCAAAATCCCCTGTGCATTTCACTGTATGCCTTGATGGGTTACATCACGAATAAGGACTCGATCCAAGAAAATCGCGAAGCCCTCTACCAATATTTGCACGCCAGTATTCAAAGCCATCATGGCCTAGCTACCCATGTATTCTACGAATTACTCGCCCAGTTAAAGGCCTATGAAGCTGAGGCCAACGCCTTTTTAGACAAGGACTCGATTCGACTGCGCCTGCTGGATTTAATTCATGTCAAAGATCATTGGGAATACAGTTTTCAAGCGTTAGAAGGGTTGTTAATCGATAGTGCACAAGGCATGCGTGTTCCTGTCAGCAGCAAGCGATTGTTGTGGCTGGTTGATCCCAATCGGCAAATGGTGGATGTGGTCGAGCAAAGCATGGGTAAATCAGGGAAATGGAGCTGTGGACGGAGTATTAGCCTGGCCAAATTAAAACACCACCACCTAGAGGCAAAGCTTGAGTATTTAAGCGCGCACGATAAACGCGTGATCAACGGAATCATCGAAGAAAGTGATGGCTGGCGTGGGTCATATTATTCTTTTGCATCCTATCCTACCTTGCTGGCATTGGTAGGGCATCCCCATGTGGCACATCATGACAATCGAAACGTTGCCATTGAGCTGGTGTTGGGCGAACCTGAGTTGCATATTCAAGAAAACAAACAAGGGTTTCACTTAAGCTTGTCGCATGTATTGCCCGAACCGGGTCTGATCATTGAGCCTGAAAGTTTAAATAAATACAAGGTTATTGATATATCCCCTGCATTTGTCAGCATTGGGCGTGTGCTCACGCCTAAGGGCTTGTCGATACCAGCGAGTGCGAAGGACAAGATTTTAAGCGTCATTCAGCACGCCAAACGCGATATTAAAATACATGTGGATATTAAAGACATTGATATGCCGGAAATTGCCGGTGATCCAGCCCCACGCATTCAGTTATTGCCTGTGAAAGAGGGCGTGAAAGCGACCCTATGGGTGAAGCCACAGGCTCATCAAGGAGCCTATTTTAAAATCGCAGAAGGGAAAGAGACCTTCATGACCTTGGTGTCGGAACAAGGCACAGAGGTACGAACGCGCATTCATCGTGACTTTGTGACCGAAAAAAACAATCGAAAAAAATTGCTGGCGGCGTGCCCCAGTTTATCGCATCACGAATACGATACTGGGGAATATGACATCGAGTCGCCTGAGGATGTGCTCGAGGTGTTATCTGAATTGCAGCAATATGCCACCACAGAACCATTGACCATTGAATGGCCGCAAGGGCAGTCATTTAAGATCAAGCAGCGCGTGAGTGCGCAGAACATGGCACTCAACATCACATCCGACAACCAGTGGTTTGGATACGATGGCAGCATGACCTTGCATGATGGCGAGGTGTTAGGCATGCAAGAGTTGCTTGAATCATTGGATACGCGTGCATTTGGACGCTTTGTGCGCTTAGGAAATGGCGAATTTATCGAATTGACCAGCCAGTTAAAAAAACAGTTGCATTTGTTGCATGCTTTGTCTGATGATCAAAAAATAAATCCGCTCGGCGCGCAAGTGCTGTCTGATATTGTCGCCCAAGTCGAAAACACCACCTTTGATGCAGGCTGGACTGCGCACTTAAAAAAAATCAAAACGATGCGATCGCATGCGCCAAAAGTTCCGTCTACACTGCAAGCCACGTTACGCGATTACCAAACTGAAGGTTTTCAATATTTGTCTCGTCTCACCCATTGGGGGATTGGCGCATGCTTGGCCGATGACATGGGTTTGGGCAAAACGGTTCAAACCATAGCGTTGTTGCTTTCGCGCGCAAAACAAGGTCCATCATTGGTGGTCGCACCCACCTCGGTTTGTTTTAATTGGATGGAAGAGCTCAATAAATTCGCGCCCACGCTTACGGTGTATGACTTGCGAACGCAGGCGCGTACAGCCCTGGTCGAGAAGGCTGGTTCCTTTGACGTGGTCATTTGTAGCTATGGTCTTCTGCAACACAATGACAGCTTGTTGTCTGAAAAACAGTGGGAAACCATTGTACTGGACGAGGCGCAAGCCATTAAAAATGCCCATACGCAGCGTTGGAAAACAGTGATGGCATTGAAAGGCAATGGCCGTATTGCGTTGTCGGGTACGCCGATTGAAAACCATTTGGGCGAGTTGTGGAGTATTTTCAGCTTTATTAACCCAGGCCTATTGGGGGCGGTGAAGTCATTTCAAACCAAATACTCTATTCCAATTGAAACGAATCAGGAGCCCGACAAAATTCACGCGTTGCGAGCGTTGGTGCAGCCTTATATTTTACGACGCATTAAATCAGAGGTGTTAACGGAACTGCCGCCTAAAACCGAACAAACGATTCATGTTGAACAAACGGAAGAAGAAGCAACGTTTTATGAGGCGCTACGTCGGACGGCAGAAGAGCGCATGGCGTATTTCATGGCTGAGAACAATCGCATTAGCGTGCTTGCTGAAATTACAAAATTGAGGCAGGCCTGTTGTGACAGTTCACTGGTTGACGCATCGATTGTGCTTGAAAACAGCAAGCTTAATGCCTTCATTGAAACACTTAAAAACATCATTGAAAATGGCCATAAAGCGCTCGTGTTTAGCCAATATGTCTCGTTTTTAACGATTGTCAGAAAACGCATGGAAGATGAAAAGATTGCCTATCAATACTTGGATGGTTCAACGTCACCCGCCAATCGTAAAAAAGGTGTTGATGCCTTCCAATCGGGTGAAGGCGATGTCTTTTTATTNNGCAGATTATGTGATTCACTTGGATCCTTGGTGGAATCCAGCCGTTGAAGATCAGGCGTCTGATCGAGCGCATCGCATTGGCCAAGAACGGCCTGTGACCATTTATCGTTTTGTGATGCGAAATACCATTGAAGAGAAAATCATTAGCTTGCATGAACACAAGCGAAATTTAGCCAATGAATTGCTGAGTGGGCATGGGATTAGCGGGAAATTATCGAATGATGATTTGATGAACTTAATTAGCAATAGTCACGGGCAACGGTAAGCACAGATGTCATTATTTATCGGATTGATGTCCGGCACCAGCATGGATG